>NZ_SMSC01000059.1:0-7098 GCF_004359955.1 Candidatus Thiosymbion oneisti | reverse complement strand
GTTGGGGCGAGTCTGGACGATGAGACTACAGATATTCATGGATCTCAAACCTGCCTGCACCCTTGTGGAGACCTTGAAGGGCCGTAAGCATTCCGGACTCACAACTGATCCGATTGATGGAAATCAGGGTCGTTCCATCGCCCCCTCGCCTGCAATCAAGATGCGGATCCTATTCTCATCGCGGATCTGCTTAGGATTCTTAGAGGCAAATTATGTTCCATCATGACTGCCCGTTCCGAGCACCAGAAGGATTCCTATGCAGTGCAGTGGATCCTATCTTCATCACGGATCTGCTTAAGGATTACTTGAGGCAAATTACGTTCCATCGTGACTACCCGTTCCGAGAACCAGAAGGATCCCTGTGCAGTGCAACGACTCCGAAGCCAACAATTGTACTGTTGGCCTTATTGCAGCCAGGTGAATCTTGGAAAGGACCAGCTCGGTCATATCCTTGGATCCGCGGTTGGAGTGCATATTTTAAAATATCAGATTTTTCTGATATTACGATGGATCACATTCCCTGGAGATCGCCCCGTTCCGTCACGACCACCTAACTCCGGGCAAAGGGGGAGAAGCGCAGTATTCCATTGGACGAGTGCCTCGCCGGTGTGGGGTGGAGACAATGTTGGGGGTTGGGTTGCGCTCAGGTTCGCTTAACAGTGGTACCAGTGCTGGCACCAGGCAGAAGTATAGGATGTGACCGACTGATAATAGGCAGGGGGTTCAGATCATGCTTCGTGCCAAATGGGTTCACGTTCTATGACAAGGGCTTGCCAATTGCCGGCTTGGCTTACGCTCGGTGACGATCCGGAAAGGACTTCAAACCGGAGGGTCCCTGGCCACCTTTCCGGCTGAACTGATTTCCGGTTTCTCTCCTCTGATGCCTGCACCCCTTCACTCCCTGAGTTGCACGGAGTGTGGGTTCGGGCTGCTGTTTACGGGCCAGGCAGATTATGATTGTGGGCCGTTACAGCTAGTGCTCTTGCGGGAAGTGGGCGAGTAGCCGGGCGTTGCGCCGAGATTACTAATTTTTGCACGTATCCTGATCAGGCCCGGAGTTTGCCCTTGCCGACAGCGTGAACAGCCTCGACATCGCCGTTACGGGCCTTGGTTTGGTTACCGCACGGGCAGCGTCCCCCAAGCAGCTTTTTCGGCACATCGTCGCCGGCAAGAGCTGCATCGCCAAGAGCTGCCTGCTGGAAGCCTACGGCCTTGTAAACCCCGTAGGTGCCTTCTTGAGCCGGGATGAGTGGCGCTATGTGCGGCAGCGCGTGGCGCTGGGCAACGGTGACGCAAACGGCCTCGAGCCCCATTCCATGCTTGCGCTCTATGCTGCCTGTCAGGCCTTGGACAGCAGTGGGTTGAGCCTTGCCGACAAGGAGCGCATTTGCGAGATGCTTCGTAAGCAGGACGCGCTTCACCTTGTCCATCCCATCACCCATACCAGGCGACCCCCTCCAAGGAACGACATCCGCGACTTTCGGGACGCCTTCGCCGGCTGGCGGGGAATACCGGCGCGGGGTGCCGGTGCGACGCGCAAGGTGGCGTTCATCAACCACCTCATCACCCCGCAGTGGCTCACCCAGGTAGATCCCTCGCTCGCCGGGCTGGATGCGGCGGAGCTGCGCCGCTTCGTTCTTCGGATGGTGCCGAATAAAGGTGCCGCACCCTACGACCCGATCCGAATCCGTTCCTCCCTCGGCGGGGCCGTCGATTTTTCCCTCTACCCGCTGGCGGTGTGCTCGGAGCAGATGGTCGGCTATCTGCGTGGCGGCGATCTGAACGGAATTCGGGCCGAGGTGGAAGAGCGCGTCCTGGCCGCCGCCGCTGATGGTTGCGAGGTGGTGGGGTTGGGAATGTACACCTCTATCGTCACCAACAACTGTACCTCGCTGCGCACCCCACAGGTCGCCCTTACCTCCGGCAACGCCCTGACCGTCGGCATGGGATTGGAGGCGCTGGAACGGGCCATGGCCGAGCGGGGGATCGATCCTGCGAACTCCACTTTGGTGGTGGTGGGAGGGGCAGGAAACATCGCCACCGCCTACGCCTCGCTGCTGGCGGCACGCGTACCTCGTCTTACCCTGCTCGGCAGTGGTCGTAAGGACTCCCTTGCTCGCCTGCGCCGGACCGCCGAGAGGATTTACGGCGACGCCTTCGATGCGGTGACCAAGGGACGGGACAAACCGGCCGGCATCGAGGCGGCGCTGGCCGAAAGTGGACTGCTGCGTGGACTGGACCCGGAATCGGAACCAGGGAAGATTGATGCCGTGGTGGCGGAGAGGGTTCAGGAGCACTACGGCGAAGTGGCACCCATCCGTATCACCAGCGACCGGGGGTGCCTGCGGGAAGCGGATCTGGTGGTCTGCACTGCCAATGCCGACACCCCCTTTTTGACGGCAGGGGACTTCAAGGATTGGTTCTTCTCGGCCCAGGCGATGGATCACCTTATCGACAGTTGGTCGCCCGCCTTCGGGGTGGCGGAGCGCCAGCCGCTCCTGACCTTCTCGGCAGAGGGCAGCCATTTCGACGCCAAGCTGCGTTCGGAGGCGAAGTGGAGTCTGATGCCCATGCACGGCGACGGCAGTATGCTCCAGTTCCGCCTGACCTACCGCCCGGACGATCACTGGTCCTATGGCGTTTCCGTTGATCTGTTCGACGGCGCCAGCGACGGCCTGTTCGGCCAGTTCGATCACAACGATCGAATCCTTTGGGAGATCAAGTATCAGCTGTGACCATTTCGGCGCCGTGCGCCACCATCACTCTGCGGAGAAAAGACCGATGATCGCGTTCCCCCCTCGTCTCGACCTTGCGGCAACCCTGCGGGGCACTCACCGCCACAATCCACGCCGCAGTAACAGCCGCTTGGCTCTCGCTTTCCTCCGCTGCTCATCCTACTGTTCCCCTGTGCCGGGGCGACGGAACCGGAGGTCCGCGCGGATGGTATCCTCCAGCTGGTCCGGGACCGTGACGATGGAAAAGACGTCATTTTCGACCTGAAGCTGATCATCGGCGACCGCAACGGGCGGACCTGCGAGCGCACACTGATCTATCTGCAGCGGGACTTCCCCGGCGAGGATCGGCTTACCCTCTACTTTACGGCCCCCGCCGACGTGCGCGGCGTCGCCTTCCAGAGCATCAACTATGATGAGGACACCGGCACCGAGGACGATCAATGGATGTACCTGCCGGCCTTTCGCCAAGTGCGCCGCATCGCCACTACCGACAAGCGGGGGTCCTTCATGGGGAGCGAGTTCTCCTACTACGATCTCGACAAGCTGCGCGTGCACGACTATCGCCAACGGCTCACCGGCGAGGAGAAGGTGCTAGGAAGGCGTTGCTGGGTGATCGAGCGCATCCCAAAAGGAGAACGCATCATCGCCAAAACCGGGTATCACAAGACCCGGGTATGGGTAGACAAGGAGGTGCATGTGGTGTTGCGCCAAACATACTATGACGCCAAGGACGTGCTGTTTAAAGAGCTGAAGGTCAAGAAACTCAGCCGGCGCTAGTCGATCTGGACCATCGATCGGACGCAGATGACCAATCACGTGGAAGGTAAACGTTCTGATTTAATCTTCAGCAACGTCAAGTACAACGTCGGTCTCGCCGATGCACTGTTCAGGCGCGACATCCTCCGAAGCGGAGTCCATGGATACCTACCTTAAGTACTGTGAGCGTCTGGCGCTGCCGATCTTGGCGGTGCTGTTCGCCATCACCGCCTTTTTCGCCATCCAGCTCGAACAGCTCACCGCCGACAGTAACCCCTACCTGCTTGCCGAAGACCATCCGGCGCGCAAGGGCATCCTGGATCTCCAACAGGAGTTCTCCGGCACCCACGACGCGGTGCTGATAGCCCTCTACAATCCGCGCGGCGTCTTCAACGAGACGACCTTGGCGGCGATCTACGAGCTCACCCGGCGCGCTAAGCGCATCAAGCTGGTGGACGAGGCGACCGATGGTGCGCAGCTGCGTGCCATCGCAGCAGCCCATCCCCGGTTGAGGGAACCCTTGGAGGCCATACTCGCCAACGGCCTGGAGCAAAACGACTACTTCGCGGCGACGGCGTTGTCGACGGGGGACGAGCTGACGGCCCTCTCTTATGCCGAACGGATCTTCCTGCGCTATCTCCCCTATCGCCTCAACCCCATCAAGGAGATGGCGGGGATGGCCGCCACCGAGAACGTCTTTACCGACGCGGACGGCACCCTGGTGGTGCGCAAGAGTCTGCATGACTCCACCTCGGCGGGTAACCCGGCAGCGATCCGGAACCAGATCATGGGCAACGAGATCATGGTCAACGGCGTCGTCTCGACAGACGAGCGAAATTGGCGCTGATCACAGTGGAGATCAGATCCGTCCAGGACGACGCCGAAGGACAGCTGCGCGCCTACAACGCCTTTAAGACGATGGTGGACGCGTATCGCGCCGAGCACCCCAAGTTCGAGGACGACATCTTCATCGCCGGCGTTCCCATCTTCATCGCCGAACAGAAGGCGCTTATGGACCGTGACATGGGGACGCTCTTCCCGTTGGCGCTGGCGGTGGTTACTATGATCCTGTTGCTCTTCTTCCACCGTTCCCTCGGCGTGCTGCTGCCGCTGGTCAACGTGGTCATGTGCACCCTCTGGACGCTTGGCCTGATGGCCATCCTCCAAGTCCCTTTGGACCTGATCACCAGCGTGCTACCGGTACTCCTCATCACCCTCTGTAGTGCCGACGCGTTGCACATCATGAGCGACTATTACACCAACCGCGCGGCGGGTCGGGACAACCGCGCGGCCACCGCCGACACTATGCGGGCGATGGTCTCGCCGGTGGTGCTCACTACCGTCACGACCGTGCTCGGCTTCCTGGTGGGCACCGCTTCGGCCATTTCTAGCACCCGAACCTTCGGTCTGTTCATGGCGGTCGGATTGGTGGTGGCGCAGGTGGTCTCCTTGTTCCTCATTCCCGCCTGGCTATATCTGTGGGGTGGGCGCCATCTGTTCAAGATGCCTCCGGCGCCCCCTAGGGACTGGCTCGGGCCGTTCCTCGAGCGGCGTTTTACTACCCTTATCGACCATCGTGGCCGCTTTGGGGTGCTGTTCGCGATGCTGCTTGTTACCGCCGCCGTGCTGGCGACCAACCTGCGTGTGGAGGATGCCGGTGCCGAATATTTCGCCGCCGACAATCCGTTCCGGCTGGCCGATCAGTTCGTCAACGACCATGTGGCCGGTACCAGCCCCGGCTGGATAGCGGTGCAGGGCAACGGTGCGGGCAGCATGACTACCCTGGAGGCGGTCCGCTTCCTCGACGAGCTGGACCGCTTCCTCATGGCCCAGGAGAAGATCACCTACAGCTATTATCTTCCCAAGTACATCAAGCATATCTTCTACGTCCTCAACGACATGGATCCCACCTTCCGCCGGCTCCCCGAAAAGCAGGACCTAACTACCATCACCGACCCCGCTACCGGAGTCAGGGAGCGGGTGGCGGTAGACAATGAGTGGATGTCACAGGCCACACCCTCGGGGCGCGGCTAGAGATCAGGGGCTGAGCCGAAAATGGCGGTGCATCCTTGCGCCGATCAATAGGCGAAGAAACCTGCGTTTCCTTAGAGCTGGCCTCGATTCATGGCCACGACGACCGACTCTTTTCGATGCACCATCGATCGAGATAGCATAAAGACCGTCACCGAATCTGAGGGAGCGAAGTTACTTGAGAGAGGGATTATCTTGAGCGCGGATAGCTGCAAGCCGACCTCACTGGAGATCACGAATCTTTGTACCTTCATTGAGAAGTGTCTGTTAATCTCCTGCTACGCTGGATTTGAAAAGCGTTGTTGCAGGGGGCGGTACGTGCCGTCTTGCCGCACGAGATGGTTGCCTTCGGCATACTGGAAATGGGCGTGCGGCGCGTAGTGATCTGCCGCAATGTGGATTTCCCAGAGGACTACATCCGGACGGTTGTCAAGAACAATGACCAGTTCGTCAGTCCGCTGTTCGACCGTTGGGTACGGAGCCAGACACCACAAGTGCTCCATGCCGGCAACCTCACGGGTGACGAATCATCGGTGTGGACCGAGGCCTTTCTCGGCACCGGCGTTTATAACTTGATCGGCCATGGTGTAGCCGACCTCACTCGTTCCAGGGCGAGCTTTTTCAGCTTCGGCGGAAACCGCGGCGGCTTCACCTTGTGCCATCAGGACATACTTCGAGTCGTCGTTCCCCACCTGCACACAACCCTTGTGCGTCTTTACTCTCCAACTGATTAACGCGAGTCGGTACCCGACGCCACCACGCGGCTGGGCTTTCGCCACTTGCTCGAAGAGCACGCACTGACCAAGAGGATCTTTGAGAGCATCAACAAGCATCTTGTTGAGCACGGCCTGCGGTTGAACAAGGGTACCTTGACCCTAAACAGAAGGCACGCGATGGACAGATGCACCAGACCCGCAGGGCAAGCAATGGTACTTCGGGATGAAAGCACACATCGGTGCCAACGCCGATTCCGGACGGGTGCACAGCCTGGTCGGGACCGCCGCCAACGTCTCGGACGTGAGCCAGAGCGAGCACCTGCTCCATGGCCAAGAGGAGGTCGTCTTCGCTGATGCCGGCTACATCGGGGCGAACAAACGCGAAGCGCTCAAGGACAAGACGCTCAAAGGGTACATCGCCATGAAGCGCGGCAAGCTCAGGGCGATGGCCGAAGGTCCGCTGAAGGAGTTGGCGCGTCGCGCCGAACGGCTCAAAGCGTAGTTTCGCGCGCGCGTTGAGCATCCGATTCACGTCCTGAAGAACCTGTTCGGTCATCGCAAGGTCCGCTACCAGGGCCTGGCTAAGAATACTGCCCACCTGTACAGCCTGTTTGCTCTGGCGAATCTGGTTATCGCCAAGAAGGCTTTGTTGGCGCACCGCGGCCAAGGTGCGTCCTAAATTCAGAAAAAGGGCGAATAGCGGCTACCCGCGCCGCAAAATGCCGGCAGAATCGATCCTAAATTGGGCTTATCTCTGGCCCTATTGATAAGTTGGCAGACCGATAAAGCGAAACGCATCAAGAAACCGACTAGATCAGCGTTTCCTTAAGACGCCGAGCATTTCTGTGCATCCGCTATGT
>NZ_SMSC01000058.1:0-7184 GCF_004359955.1 Candidatus Thiosymbion oneisti | reverse complement strand
GCCGTGTGAATCTACCTCTACTCCCAGCGCAGCCAACAGTGCGGCGTCATAGTAGGCCCACTTGTCCCCGGTGTCTCCGGCATAGACCAATGCGCTACCCGGCGCGAAGCGTGGCGCGAAATCCTCGATGATGGCCCGGATTAGTTCGCTGTGTTCGCCTGGGCTAAGGGTGATTTCCTTTCCCGGTGAAATCTCAATCGGGATGCGGTTCTGCTCGCGCTCCTTGGCATAGCGTGTGACCAGTGTTTCACGCTCGGCCAGATAGACCGTTAGCGCTTTATACCAGGTGGGCGTGCCGAAGGTGCGCAGTAGGGCCAAGGTGGCAGGTTCGATTTGATAGACCGCCTTGGGACTATTCACCGGGCGGTCCGGCCGATCCGGATTGTAAAGTACGATTCCTGCATCACAGAACTGATGCATAGTCTGACGATGGAATGTCTCGCGGGTGTTCGGTGCATATTCCTTGTCGTAGTGCTCCTGCGCCCAGTCCATGATAGGCGTGATACCCATGAGTGGGTTTTCAGCATCGGCCCACGCCTTGCCTGGCGTGAGGTTCAACAGGGCCAGCAGGCACAAGGCGGAGCGTTCGTTCTGCTGTGCCCGTGGTAGGCCCAAGGAAGTAATGATCCGGTGCGTGGCCTCAATGTACTCGTTCTTGTCGTTCATTCGGCCAAGGTTTCCAGCTTGGCGTCAATCATGGCCTGCGTAAGTTCTCCGCGGTCAGCGGCCCATTCGCCGAGCTCGACGAGGGTGTCACGACTCGGGTACCTCATCAGCCTGAGGTCGGTTGCATTGACCTGGGTATGGCCGTTGAAGCGTCGGAAGTTCTCATCAACCGCGGTCGTGTTTAGGAATACGGCCAGCCCGTGGGCCAATGCTTGCGGCAAACCACGCTTATTCTTGTGGAACAGGTTCAGGTGGTTCTCGAAGCCCAGTACGGACACATCACCGAATGTGTCAGGATCGACCACATTCGCCACGACCCGGCGCTTTTCTTCCTTGGACGAGAAGCGTCGTACCACACAGTAAAAGCCGCTCGGGTAAAGCCATTTTTCGGTGTTGGCGTTGTGCTTGATGGCGTTGGGCTTCTTCATGCCCTCAATCGGCCATCTGGTGCCGCTGCTGCTGAAATGAGCGGGGCAGAGCAAGGGAACGGTGCCCGGTCCCGGCATGTCTCGCAGGTACTCTCTCTGAGCCGGAAATCGACTACCGGCCCGGTCGCTACCTTAATGCCGAGATCGACCAGTGTGTAGCGGATAGCCGGGGATAATTCGATCTGAAAATGAAAACCGCCTGACAGCCACCTATCGAGAAAAGCCGCGGAAAGCGATCCAATTCCAGCCCCCGCATCCAGTAACCGGCAATTGCCGCTTGAATCCGGGAAAAGACCAGCCATGAAAACCGCGGTTCTTTCGGGTGTGAAGAATTGGCCGAATCGCGATTTCTTTTTCGCTCGTGGCATTGAGGTTGAAGTTGATGAATCTTATTTTGGTGCCTGCCGTGTTCGCGGAAAAAAGGGGCGCGGAGCAGCCGGTAAAACGATTGTCTTCGGGATCCTGGAGCGGCAGGGGAAAGTCTACACGGAAATCGTCCCAGACGCTTCCAAAAAGCAGCTACAGGCCGTGATCCGGGGCCAAGTAGCCCTGGACAACATCATCCACTCGGACGGCTGGAGAGGCGATAATGGGTTGGTGGACATGGGTTACAAAAAACATTTCCGAGTGCATCATGGCAAGCATGAATTTGCCCGCGGGAATTGCCATATCAATGGCATTGAATCATTCTGGTCACAGGCTAAACGAAGACTTGCAAAATTCAATGGTGTTCCACGACAAACGTTTCATTTACACCTCAAGGAATGTAAGTTTAGATTTAATCACTGAGCGGAAAATCTCTATGATAGAATACTAACTCTGCTGAGAGAAAATCCACTCTAAAGTTATCTAGACCATACAGAAAAAATTGTCAACTGTTGGCTAGGATTCCATTTAAATATTACCCCCTACCTGATTTTGTGATTGCGCAAAATAAAGAACACTTCAATCATCCTCGGAAAATACCCCCAGATATCGTCCAAACCAGTAGGGCCAGGTGATTGACAGGCCGACAGACTCTATTTTTTTGTTACCCGGATAGCATGCTAAGCTCCAGGGATTTCTCTCCCATTGAAAGAAATGAACATAGCTCCGGTCTTTTGGCCAGACGGGTATGGTCGTTACGGTCTCTTTACCGGAGTCAAGGTGGAGTTCCCGGAAGTGGTATTTATTCATAAGGCTCCGATCCACAGGACCCTTACGATGTCCCCTTTGAATATATTGACTCATAGCGGCTCGAATATTGTCCGCTAAATGTTCTTTCTTAACACTTCCAAAATCTATACGCATTAAATCAAAATGCGGATTAAGGTGATTGTGGATGGCACTTTCCACGATGCGATGAGCTCCTTGGATGTGCTTTCTAATCAGCGGATCGGTTTCAAAATGGAGTACACAGTAATATGAAAGGTAAGCTAAATCGAATTTGTAATACCTGGCGACCGTATTACAGGTGTTCAACCAGGCCGTCAGCCAGACAGCGGGAACTCCTCGCTTAATCTCATTCAATTGGGCCTGATACTTGCCGCCGGTCACAAAATTGTTGACTGCTAAATAAGCGTATTTTTGGTCACTGCCCGGAGTCCAAAAATTGGGTACGCCGGTTCGGGTCTCGTCTCCTACCAAAAACCAATTGTTTCTCATCATAAAATTAAACTGAAGGGCCAATAACCGTTTAACAGCAGACCCAATATCCTTGTAATCTTCGGCGACATGTTCATAAAGGGTAGCCAGCCCGAACAGGATGCCTAAGTACTGGTCCCTTGTGATACCTTTATCTTGAATGGATATCCAGACTTTACCATCTTCAAGTTTTCTCTGCCTGAATTTTATTCCGTGAAGTTTTATTTTCCGTGCCAAAGGCGAGTCCGCAGGTACGGCCAATCGTGCCATTAAACCGGTATCATTAACCTTAAAAAGCCTATCTATTCCCGCTAATACCTGCCGTATATTTTTTATTGCCTGCTCATTTTTGGTCACTGCGTATCTATAACTCTGCGATGCCAGATAAATACCGGTAAAGATAGGGCTGTCTCTGGTATAGAGATAAGAATAATTCTGGGCATTTATGGATGAACTCCCGGAATAATGATCAATCCAGGTTGTATTATCCTCACGGTCGGTATCAACGGCCATCAGTGTGCCGTAAGGAAGATGATATCCGCTTATTTTTTTCTCAAGATTATTAATGAATCTTTTAAATCCGATCGGTTTTACTGGCCCTGATAATAAAGGTGCGTCAGGCGCTAAGGGTGTTTTGCTCTCTCTTATTAAAGTTGGGAATTTCTCGGTTATTTTACGGGTCAGCATCCTGATAATATTATTAAGTTGATAGTCGACGAACAGCTCGCCTATTGCGGCAATCAGCATACTGGACAATCCATCTCCCTCAATATCGATTTTAAAGGAAATGTTCGGTTGACTAAGATGTATAATCTCAATATTTTCCGGATCAAGATGTCTAAATCGAGCCTCTTGGGCAACATGGAGCTTGCGTACCACAAAGGTGAAGACCTCATCGGTTTTAATATCCAGTCCTAACGGAAGCCTCTTTTTAATATGTAGCTTTGCTTTGATCCTGATGCTATAAGATCCCTTTAAAGGTGCTCTTACTTTAATACGATAAGGCTCGTATACTTCATATCCTACCGGCTGCTGTATATTTATCTCGGGTTCCCATAACCGCAGCAGTTTAATCTCCGAGATCTTTTCAATTTCGGCTTTAATACTCTCTTTTAGTTCAGCGATAGCGAATGGTTTCAAATAAAGTAAAAGTGAGCTCCACCACCGCTGGTATTCATTATTAAGCGACTTCCTGGTATCCTCATAATCCGGGTCCCGTACGCTCGGGTAGGTTTTCGGATCCGGCAACGCCTTCCATTTTCCAGCATTTGACTGAAGCTGAACGTCCTTAAATAACTTTGACATGTCAAACTCCTTTAACGGGCGGAACCGGTGCAAGAATCCAAAAATTGGCAGGGTCCGGATAACTTTAGCATACATGTGAGGAGGCTAATTGTCGGATCATGTGTGATTATATACCGAGACGATAGCGATCCGGTCCCGATCTTTCCCGGCCCCAAGGTTTCCCAGCATGGGAATCGATCAACAGGCTTGGATAGATTTTGTATCTCAGGCTATACTCAAATTCCTGTCAGGAGGTTGGAGGCGGTTTCCCGTCCGAGTGGAACCGCCTCTTGCTTTTTGGGGAAGTGAGGTTCGCGTATGAGCAAGTGCTTGATGGCTACCTATAGCCGACTTCCGGTCACCTTCGCCCGCGGCGAGGGCGTCTGGCTTTGGGATGTCGCCGGCAAGCGTTATCTCGATGCCTTGTCGGGTATCGCCGTATGCGGTTTGGGACACGCCCACCCTGCTGTGCACCAAGCCCTGTGCGAGCAGGCTAAGGACCTCATCCACACCTCAAACCTGTACCGGATCGGCATGCAGGAGACCTTGGGGGAGACGCTGACCGCGCTCTCGGGTATGGACAAGGTGTTCTTCTGCAACTCGGGCGCGGAAGCCAACGAAGCGGCCATCAAGATCGCCCGCCTCCACGCCCATAACCAAGGCATTGAGCACCCCGCCATCCTGGTGATGGAGGCAAGCTTTCACGGCCGCACCCTGGCCACCCTGAGCGCCACCGGAAACCGTAAGGTACAGGCGGGCTTCGAGCCCCTGGTGCAGGGATTCGTCCGGGTCCCCTACGACGATCCGGAAGCGGTGGAGGCCGCGGCCGCCAATCGCCCCAATATCGCCGCTATCCTGGTAGAGCCGATCCAGGGCGAGGGCGGAATCAACATCCCCGCCGCGGACTATCTCAACCGACTGCGGGAGCTATGCGACCGTCGCGGCTGGTTGCTCATGCTGGACGAGGTACAGACCGGCATGGGCCGCACCGGGCACTTCCTCTCCTTTCAGGCCAACGCCATCCGACCCGATGTGGTCACCCTTGCCAAAGGACTCGGCAATGGTTTCCCGCTGGGTGCCTGCCTGGCCCGGGACGCGGCGGCCCAAACCTTGGGACCGGGCACCCATGCCACCACCTTCGGTGGAAGCCCGCTGGCCTGTCGGGTCGCCCAAACCGTGATTGAGACCCTTCAGCGTGACCGATTGACGGACCGCGCCTCCCAAATGGGCGACTATTTACGCGTCGGTTTCGATCGCGTACTGGGCGGAGTCGCAGGCGTACTCGATATCCGTGGCCGTGGGCTCATGATTGGTATAGAGCTCGACCGGCCCTGTGGCGATCTGGTCCCTCAGGCCCTCGCAACGGGATTGCTTATCAATGTGACCGCCGAGCGTGTCGTGCGTCTGCTGCCGCCGCTGATCCTCGAGCAAAGCGAGGCGGATCTGTTGCTGCAGGAACTCTCATTGTTGATCCGGCGTTTTTTGCAATCGCCCGTGGATTCGAATGCTGCGGCAGGCTGACACCTATGGATTCCATCGGCAGACCGTTACGACACTTTCTCACCCTGCTGGACCTCTCCCCGGATGAGGCCGGGGCCCTGCTGCAACGGGCCACCGAGCTCAAGCGTCTGGTCCGTAGCGGCGAGCGTTTCGAGCCCTTGAAGAATCGGACCCTGGGCATGATCTTCGAGAAGTCATCGACCAGAACCCGGGTCTCCTTCGAGGTCGGCATGACCCAACTTGGCGGTCATGCCCTGTTTCTATCGCCGCAGGACACGCAGCTCGGCCGCGGTGAGCCGGTGGAAGACAGCGCGCGTGTGCTGTCCCGCATGGTCGATGCAGTGATGATCCGTACCTTCGAGCAGCGCACGCTGGAGCGCTTTGCGGGGTGCTCTTTGGTGCCTGTGATCAATGGCCTCACCGACCGTTTTCACCCCTGCCAACTGCTGGCGGACGTGCTAACCTACCAAGAACACCGGGGAAGCATCCGCGGGCGGACGGTAGCCTGGATCGGCGACGGCAACAACATGTGTCATTCCTACGTGAATGCGGCCCGGCTGTTCGATTTCGAGTTGCGCATCGCCTGCCCGGAAGGGTTCCGTCCGGACCCCGCTATCCTCGCGGGCGCCGGAGACCGCTGCACCCTTATGCAAAGCGCAACGCAAGCAGTGGAAAACGCGGATCTCGTGGTCACCGACGTGTGGACCAGCATGGGGAAGGAGCAGGAACAGAAACAGCGTCGGCAGGCCTTTGCCCGGTTCAAGGTGGATGAGGCCCTGCTGGAGAATGCCGCCCCTGATGCCTTGTTCATGCATTGTCTTCCGGCCCATCGGGGTGAGGAAGTGTCGGCTGCGGTCATCGACGGTCCCCAGTCGGTGGTGTGGGACGAGGCAGAGAATCGGCTACACGCCCAAAAGGCCTTGCTGGAGTTCCTGCTTGCGGCCTGACTTGCTCATAACGAACCTGAATAAAGGCGCTCCGCGATTGTTATCCGTTACCAGAGGTCCTTCATGACACGTTTTCTCCTCTTACTGCTCTGCCTGTGCGGCCTTGGTCAGGCCTTGGCCGAGACCCGCTATATAACCGACATAGCCCAGATCGAATTGCGAAAGGGCGAGAGCACCAGGTACAAGATCCTCCGCTACCTGACGAGTGGCGAAGCGGTGGAGGAATTGGGTACGAATAAAAGGACCGGTTACTCGCGGATTCGGACCAGGGACGGAACCACCGGTTACGTACTGACTCGCCAGCTGCAGGACGAACCGGGGGCGCGGGACCGGCTGGTCGCAATGGAGGCCCGCCTGGCGGAATTCCAGCAGGCACCGGATCAGCTGGCTGTGAAGCTCTCTGAGCTGCGATCGGCACACCAAAAGCTCAAGGCCGATCATGAAGCCCTGGGGCAGGAAAAGGAGCAGCTGGAGGAGGAGCTCGCCTCTATTAAATACGCCTCCACCAACCTGGTGGCCATCACCCAGGAACGCTCAGATCTGCGCAAGAGCGTAGCGGATCTGACAGGACAGGTCGCCGATTTACGGCAAAAGAACCGGGACCTGAAGAACGAGACGAACCAGCGCTGGTTCCTGATCGGTGCCGGCGTGGTTATCGGCGCGATCCTCATCGGTCTCATCTTGCCCTACATACGCTTCCGCCGCCGTAAGACCGATTGGGGGACACTCTAGTACA
>NZ_SMSC01000057.1:0-7392 GCF_004359955.1 Candidatus Thiosymbion oneisti | reverse complement strand
GGGGTCTACAATGGCGTTAACATGCCGCCCTACGGGCTGCCGGGTAATGCGACCGTAACGACGCTTAAAAGTAATTCGAGCAAAGGGGGTGGCGGTTTTAATGAGATTCGCCTGGAAGACAAGAAAGGCAGCGAGCAGCTCTTCATGCATGCGGAAAAAGACCAGGATGTGCGGGTTAAGCATGACCTATTCGAATGGATCGGTAACGAACGACACCTGATTGTCAAGACCGACCAGCTCGAACAGGTCGAGGGGGACCAGCATCTCACCGTCGGAGGCGACCGTAACGAGAAGGTCACAGGTTCGGTCTCCCTGGATACCGGCATGGACCTCCAGCAGAAAGTCGGCATGAAGCATGCCGTCGATGCCGGGATGGAAATCCACCTGAAAGCGGGCATGAACGTAGTCATCGAGGCCGGCATGAGCATTACGCTGAAGGCGGGTAGCGGGTTTGTGGTGGTCGGCCCGACCGGGGTTACCATCTCGGGCACACCCGTGCTCGTCAACAGCGGCGGCGCGGCAGGGTCCGGGTCGGGCTGTGCGCCGGATGCACCGAAACCACCCAGGGAAGCCGATAAGGCCAAGCCGGGCGAGGTTACCGAAGTATATAGGTCCGGCCCCCTTCAGCATCCGCAGGCTCAAACATTGGCAACCGCTGCCAAAAATGCAATCCCGTTTTGCGAGAAATGCGCGGCGGCAGGACGCGCATAGGCCACATCGCAAGGTGGCCAAGGACGTGAAACACCATCTAACCGAGTAGAGATCTGAACTATGAATACCGAAAGTCGATCAGACGGCCTTCCCAAGGAAACCGCGAAGACCGAGCCGGACGAGACTGTCGATCTGGACGTGGATGTGCCCGGACCCTTGCAGAATCCGCAGGCCCAAACGCTGGCAGATGCTGCCAGAAAGGGAACCCCATTTTGCGAGAAATGCGAGGCAGAGCAGCACACCCAGACGGCACCGCAAGACGGCTGAGAGCGGGAAACAGGATTGACAGAGGAGACCTGAACCATGAGCACCGCGACGCGATTGGATACACTGCACCGGATCTTGTTCGAGAACAGCGACCAGCAACTCTATGGGGTACTCGATGGCGCCTCTGTTGCTAACCTACGGTCGCTCCTGGCCCAACATGCGGTGCCCAATGTCTGCCTCCTGCCTGGTGATCTGGATCCGGAGTTGGCGCAGACCGCACCCTATCTGGTCGAGCTTTCACCCCAGTCACCCTTTACCAAGCTGCTGTTAACGCAAGGCGTGGGGAACCATTGGGGCATTCTGGCCCACGCCAACGACGATTTTCGTACCCTCCGCATGCATTTTCGCAAATTCCTCACGGTCTGGGATCCGGACGGTGAACCACTCCACTTCCGCTACTACGACCCCCGCGTCCTACGAGTCTATCTCCCCACCTGTAACCCCGAGGAATTGCACGTCTTATTCGGTCCCGTGACGACCTACTTCGCAGAATCAGACACGGCCAATGTCCTGTCACGCTTTAGCTTTACCGGCGATACGCTGGGCCGGCAACAGCTAACCCTATAGCGGAACGAATCCACGCCTCAGGAGGCTTGATATGGCTATGCATGTCTGCTCCGGCGCCACCTTGCAATGCAGCTTTGGATCGACGCCCAGCATCCTGACGGTATTACCGACCAACCGGATGATGATCGGCTACATGCCGGCGGCCAATATCATGGACCACAAGCCGATGGTCAACATCCTGCCTTTCGGAATGTGCACCAGCCTCGCCAACCCGACAGTGGCCTCGGCAACCGCGGCCGCGGCGGGCGTCTTGACGCCGATGCCCTGCATCCCCGTGACCCCGGCACCCTGGGCGCCGGGCTCACCGACGGTCATACTCGGCAAGATGCCGGCACTCAACAATACTTCAAAACTCATGTGCAATTGGGGCGGGGTGATATCGGTCATCGCTCCCGGGCAAGTTACGGGGCAGATACCTTGAGGTGGGATTTAGGGCGTGTTGACATATTAGAAGGTCCGTACAGCGAACTCTCCGGGAACTTGTCATCCCGAGCGGAGCGAGGGATCTTAAGATCCCTCGCTCCGCTCGGGATGACAGCGTGTTGCGGCCATTTCACAGATGAAAAATGGCCGTTTAGGCCGGTTAGATTTAAATGTCAACACGCCCTGGTTGGGGCAGGCGTAACGTCCTCGCGGCTATCTGTAATACTGGTTGATATTGTCAGCATAATCGGAATTCAGTGATCGGGAGTGGCCAAAGCGATGCTAGTGATTCGAGCTGAGCAAATGAAATCTCTCGAACAGGTCCCGCTGGCTTGGTTTGAGAAAGAGATGCTAGCCCATAGCAAGGACTTCTCTCCGCTAATCTGTGCAGCGATTGGTGATGAGCAGCTCCGCATGGTGGTCCACTCCGCGATAGATCGCGCCACGATTCACGGATTTATCTGTCGCGGCCCCATCCGCCTCTTCATCGAAATGGTGTTGTTGTGCGGTAGCGCCTTTGACACCGATCCTCAGTATTCGAAGATGGGCGAAGTCCTGCGTGCTTCCGGCGACCAAATGCAGCGGGCGGAACAGCTACATGAAAGCTCCCTCGACTATCTTGAAAAGGTCTCTGGCCCAGGAGCCGTGAACCTGCACAATGCCCTAAAGGAGTTGTCAATCTTCGCCCAAATGCCGATCAGGTTTTCTTCGGACGATTTCGTGGCCGACATGCTTGAAGAAATGAACAACCTGTTTCCGGAGAAAGTGGCCTACATCGGCAGGGGGGGGTTGACGGCACTCATCGAAGCGGGGCGTGCCGAGGCCCAGAAGTACGGCTTTTCTACAGTTCGTGGGGAGGCCCTGCTTATATTGCTGATGTTTACTCTTGGGCATGGCTGCACCGACGATCCCCTTTACCCCTGGATTGCGCGCACGCTGCGGGACGAGCGGATCATCGACCAGGCAGTTCGGGCTGCCCGCCTGGAGAAGGAGTTGCTCACATGGCTCGGGCATGTCCTCGCCAGCAACGAAAAGGGGACCCAAACGTGACTACCGCCAAGAAAACGACTCCGCCAAGTTCGGAGAGTGGGGCTAGTCCTGTTGTGGGCCGCCCCGTGCTCTCTTGTCCAGGGGAGATACAAAAAGCACTTGGTTTTTCCGATAGTGAATTCAAGGAAAAATGTCGAAAATGTGCTGGGAAGGTGGCAGATACAGAAATTTGGTCATCAAAAAAGATGCAAGAGGAATACCGGAAAACTCTCAAAGACCCTAATGTAAAAACCGGGGCAGATGTTCAGGCAGAAGTGAGGAAATCACTTGCTTCGCAAGGGTATATGACAGTTACTCAGGGTACAACTGATTCCAGCGGAAACATCAAGGTGAAAAAACAAAAAGGACCCTGTGCAAAGCTAAAAGAAAAAGCTACTGAGATACATGAAAAGGTCCACCAAGATCATACTAAAGATCTGGAGAAAAAACACGGCAAGGGTACTTCAGCCTTCAAAAAAGCCTGGAATGATGCGAGTGATTGGGTTCAAGATGAGATAAACGCGCATGCCGCCGATCAGAAATTCTGGAACGACTTTAAGGCGGAGTGTAAAGCATAAAGCATTAGGAATATGATCAAGAAATTTGCGAACTTGAGCTTAGAGGCTGTCTAAAAACTAACAAATTGATTTTACTGAGTAAAAATTTGGATTTTCTGGAGTATAATACGATATGAGCACTTCTATTTTGGATTCCAATATGACTTCTGAAAAGACTCAATCTCCTGTCAGATACCCGAGCGACCTCATTGATGAAGAATGGGAAATCCTCCAGTCCATCTTTGAGGAGCTCGAACCCTATACCACTGGACGGCCACGAACGACCGATCTCCGCGAAATCCTGAATGCGATTTTTTATCTGAATAAAACCGGTTGTCCATGGCGCTATCTGCCAACAGACTTTCCTCCTTACCAGCTAGTTAACGATTATTATAACAAATGGACGGACAATCGAACGCTGGAAAAAGTCAATACCGCGCTACGTCAGCATTTACGTGAAAAAAAAGCCGAAATCCAGACCCAACGGCAGCCATCATTGATAGTCAAAGCGTCAAGGGAACTCCAGAATCCTATCTGGAATCAGGGTTCGATGGAGGCGAGCTCGTTAACGGAAGAAAAAGAAATGTCCTTGTCGATACAATGGGTTGTCTGATTATTGTTCGGGTGTGCGCAGCCCATGTATTCGATGGGAAAGCGGCTCGTCAGCTCATAACGGATATGTTCTCATTCCTTCATACCATCACAAAAATCTGGGCCGATGGCGGTTATTCTGGCCCGGAGCTTTCCGATTGGCTCTGGCTCCAATTCGGATGCCTGATCGAGGTCGTTAGAAAACAAACCGGGCTTCGCGGTTTCCATGTGTTGCCTCGTCGATGAGTGGTTGAAAGAACCTTTGCTTGGCTGGTTCGATCACGTCGGTTAAGTAAAGATTACGAACGGAAGCCAACTTCGAGTGAAGCTCAGGTTTATCTCGCATCGGGTCGCTTGTTTCTCCGCCAGATTTGTAATAACCAAACCCCCTATAAAATGACCGTTGGGTGATTTTCTATTAACTTATGTCTTTTTAGACAGCCTCTTAGTCTTTTTCCTGTTTTGTTCCCTAACCGATATTTAGGAGGACTTCCTGTGACAACTACATCTGGAATTATCAGAGCAAAGGTTCTTTCTGTTTGGAAAATAACGAACTTCGAAGGTGATGCTATCTTGGCGGGTGCGGATCCGAGGTTTGTAATTGCGTTTCAGATCCTTGATTCACAAGAACAATACAACGTCGCCGAATCTGATGTTGTCCTTAATACCCATCGAGTCGTCTTTTTTGCCGTCCATAGTATTGTTCAGTTATTCATGGAATCGGATGTTGAGGGAAAAACTTATGACATAAAGGTAACGTCAGAATTATATAAAGGTAACTCACTGTATTACCTACAATTAACCGAATTTTAACAGCAACTATCAACGCTGGAGATCAAGTAACAATCTCCGGAAAAGTTAGCCCGCATATTTCAGCGGGGCGGCTGGTAGTATACACTGCTTTGTTGTAGCAGCAAGGGACCCGAACGTACGCCTACACTGGCAGCACCGTCAATTGGTGCAACGATGGCCTCCTACCCATGACAACCATTACCTTCGATACCCTGAAGTTCGTGCGACGGCTCAAAGCGGCCGGCGTATCCGAAAAGCACGCCGAAGCGGAAGCGGAAGCCTTGGCCGAGGTGTTTTCGGAAGCCCTTGATACCCAGCTGGCTACCAAAACGGATATTGCTCGGCTGGAAGGCGAGCTGAAACTGATAAAATGGATGCTGGGTTTAGTCATCGGCGGTATTTCGGTACTGATTCTAAAGACCTTTTTCTGATCTTCAGGATCCGCTGTGCGGGCCGAACCCGCTCCGCTCTCGTCCCACTCAAGAATCAATCCCCTCGATTCTGAATATTTCCCCAAACCGCCCAAAATCCTTGCTGTTGTGGGTCAGTAGGACCGTAGGGTGAAGGATCGGCGACGGCGGGCGTCGGTAAAGACGATTCCCAAGTCGTCGCTGTCGTCCGTCAACAGACGGCGGCGACGTTCCAATCGGTCAACGGTGAAAAAGAAGTCCTGCCGGGAACGAAGACGCGGACGATAGAGCGGACGATAGAGCGGATGCGATAGAGGGGACACCCATTTTGTTCGAGACTCTCCCTACCCTGGAAAGGACCACCTTTCGGCATGAATTTCGATCACCGCCACGGCCAAATCGCTGAACGCATTCAACCGTTTACTGACTGACCTATTCGCCACCGACATGGGCGCTTAGGCGATGACAGCGTTGTACCCGATGCGAATCTTTAAAAATCAATATGAAAGAATCCCGGAAGCCTCATTTCCGATAGAAACGAAGACATGAATACCTGGGAAAGCCACCGTTTCGGGAAACGTATACACCTGACATATCATGCATTACGACGCATGGAGGAAAGACGGATTTCTCTCGATATGGTACAAGACTTGATAGAAAAGGGTACACTGATCCACAAGGATGAAAAGCATTGCTGGATCTTCAAATCCTACTCGCATCGGGATGATAATCTCGTATGTGCCGCAGTGATCAGGGGTCCGGCTGTTGTGATTAAAACCCTCATGACCCATTGGCAGGAGCAACCGGAATGAAAACGACTTACTATCCGGAAGATGACATCCTGGAAATTCATTTGAACAAAAAGCCGGTGGCACGCGAAATCTCCTACGGCTGGAACGTCAACATCAGCTACGCGGTAGACGGCAGCATCTGCGAAATCGTGATCCTGGAAGCGCAGGAAAAAGGGCTCTACCCCATATCTACCGAACGGCAAGCCGCCTGAGATGAGCATTCGCCGGCTCCCACGCTCCAGCGTCGAGATGCGACAGAAACCGGAGTACACTCATAACAACCCGGTTGCGCAGGGCTATGTGGATGATCCGGCACACTGGCGTTATTCCAGCCCGCGTAGGGCGGGGAAACGCAGCGCATCCCGCCGCGTCGGTTATTTTGGAGCCAATTCCTTTACAACATCGTTCGCCGCCCAATGCGCGGTGGATAGAGTCCCGTTTCTACATCCCGGTGAAAGCTCAAATGTCGATACGGAGCCGGCCATTTCGTTTCACAGGGGTTACAGATGATCGCTCTCGAGTCCCTAGCGCGTATATCGGTCGACGATTATCTGACCTTCGAGCAGGCAAGTAAGATCCGTCATGAGTTGGTCGATGGGTACTTGTATGCTATGACTGGCGCCAGTGATCGGCATGAGGAGATTGCGACCAATCTGCTGGCAATCTTGCACGGCCACCTGAAAGGCAGTGGTTGCCGAGTCTACGGGAGCAATCTGAAGATCCACGTCGGAGACGACTTTTTGTACCCGGACCTGTTTGTACGCTTTGCAACCGAGCGGGGAGACCCCTTTTTTAAGACCGATCCGACGTTGATTATCGAGGTCTTGTTTCCCAGCACCCGGAGCTATGATCGAGGCGACAAGCGACTCGCCTATCAAAGCCTCGTGACCTTGCAAGAATATGTGTTGGTCACTCAGGATACTCCTTCCGTCGAGATCTATCGTCGCACAGCCGACGGATGGGAACGAGAGACTTACCAGGGGCCGGGCGAATCGCTCTCGTTCCAAATCCGTTGCATTGGATATTGAGCTGTCAGCGCTCTACACCTGATTCCAGTCTGCCGCATTACAGGCAAACCTACTGATTTAACCTGACAACTGCCTTGTAAAAATTGACAACTGATACCGGTATAATCTCTTCATCTACGTTTGCTTTTCCAAGGATGAAACCATGTCCCTCAGCCAACAAGCACGAACCCTCGCGGTCACTACCCCCCTCGGCGAAGACGTCCTGCTGCTGCGTGCCATGCGTGGA
>NZ_SMSC01000056.1:0-8083 GCF_004359955.1 Candidatus Thiosymbion oneisti | reverse complement strand
GCTGACAGGCATGGGGGGCTCCTGGGGAGTTGGGTGACTTTCCAGGGGCCACAATACCCTATGCTTGTCCAGATCGACAGTAACTACACGCTATAACTTGTTGTCTTAGATAGAAATAATGTGGGGATATCTCAGGGTCAGAGCCCTTAATGAGAGCAGTGGGAAAAGGGGCCAGGTTCAATTGATGGGTCGTTTTTCACAGATCATTCGTCTAACATTTGGCTGCAGGCGACCCAATGCCGCGGTCCAGCTCCTCAGCAACTTTCAAGCTCAGTGCCACGCGGCATTGGGCGCCTGAGCCCAAACGTTAGCCATGCTATGGTGTGATTATGAATACAATCGTGGAAAATATTAAAAAGCTATCTGTCTCTGAGCGGATTCAACTTGTAGAAGATATCTGGAATAGCATTGCTGAGGAACCTCCATTTTCCTTAGAGCTTTCTACACAGGAACGGTATGAACTGCATCGCCGGTATGCAGCGCATCAGGCTAATCCGTCCACCGGCGTTCCTTGGGAACAGGTGTATGCAAAAATTTTTTCAAGGACTCAGAGTTAGTGGAACCCATATTCAGGCCCGAATCAGACTGTTTCTGCAAAGCGAATTCCTGAATTAAAAAAGATCCTGGGGAAAACACGTTTGAGCGAGTGGATCGGGTGCCAGGACGACAGGAAATAAGGTAAATGGCATGGCTCAAGAAGCGTTGGAACATCCCCGTCCTCTATCTTGCATGGATACAGGAAACCTGATCCTCGAATGATCCCGGACTTTCAGTCCAGAAGCAACCTATCATTCTTACATCGAGTCGGGAGTATAACAGGAAGTCATTCGTGAGAAAAACCTTTTTGATGTTCACTCTGGAAATCTTGAAAATATAATCCATGAAAGAATCGAAATGGGATTTGAAAAAATATTCCTGTTCAAGTAGCAAGTCAACGAAGCTGACAAGTAAATCCAGGTGAGGCCTACGACGCACCTGATTTAGGCGTTAGACTGTACAATGCAATAGTTCTAAGTAATCTGAAAATGTTAGGAGTAAATGGTGCAAAAAGTACAAATCAGTGATGATGTGGCCTCACAGTTATACGAATTGGCGAAAATTGAGCATATTTCAGCTACGGAGCTTATAACGCAACTTGTGAAGGCATATAAAATGGAAATAGCGAAACGAAATGAATTGAAAGAATTCTTTAAGCCCTACCAAAAAGATATGGCAGGTTTTAAATTTAGCCGAGAAGAAGCAAATGAGCGATAGTTTTATCGATACCAATGTCGTTAATCCATTTGCATAAAGCGGTTGTAGAGCCGTCTACTGTTTGATGGCTTGCAGGCAAGTACGTCGAGCATCAGCGACCACAAGGTTTTCATGCTAGTGTCAACCAACTCGATATTCCATGTTAGGTTCCGGATCGGTGCGGTTCTTGCCGCAGTTCTCATGTCCGGTTGTGTCCGGGAAGCCCCAGTCACTCCGGTTCTTAACTGGTACGTGTTCAACGAGCCGTCCGGCGCTTTTGCTGCAGTGGCGCGGCGTTGCGCCGAAAAGTCGGACGGCGCTTACCGCGTCGAGCTCAAGCCGCTTCCCGCTGACGCCGACCAGCAGCGCGAGCAGTTAGTGCGGCGTCTGGCCGCGCGGGACAGCGATATCGATATTATCGGAATGGACGTGATCTGGACCGCGGAGTTCGCGCAAGCAGGATGGATCCTGCCCTGGCCGCAGGACGAAGCCCGGCAGGTCAGCATGGGCCGGATCGATGCCGCTGTGCAGAGCGCTGACTACAAGGGGCAGCTGTGGGCGGTGCCTTTTACCACCAACACTCAGCTGCTTTGGTACCGCACTGACCGGGTGCCGCAACCGCCGCAGACCTGGGACGAAATGATCGACTTGGCCGAGAGGCTCGGGGAGGACGGCACGATCCAGGCCCAAGGTGAGCGCTATGAAGGACTCACGGTCTTTTTCGTGTCCCTACTCGCATCCGCCGGAGGCTCGGTGCTCGACGAACAGGCAGATGCTCCCGCCTTGGGTGGCGCTCCTACCCGGGAGGCCTTGCGTATCCTGCATCGCCTTGCCGGGTCCCCAGCCGCCGATCCGGGATTGGCCACCGCCCGTGAGGACCAGTCACGCCTTGCCTTCGAGTCCGGCGGCTCGAGCTTCATGGTCAACTACACATACGTGTGGCCAAGCGCCCGAGCGAATGCCCCGGCGGTCGCCGAGCACATGGGCTGGGCGCGCTGGCCCGCGGTGGAGCCGGGACGGCCCAGCCGAGTCACGATCGGGGGAATCAACCTCGGGGTGGGAGCCTTCTCAGACCATCCGGTCCTGGCACGGCGCGCCATCGCGTGTATCGCCTCCGAGGATAGCCAGCGTCTCGCCGCTAAGCTCGGTGGCCTGCCGCCGACGAGCGACAGGCTCTACGACGATCCGCAGGTACGGGCGACCTTTCCTTTCGCCGACCTGTTGCGCGAGACATTGCGCGATGCCGTGCAACGTCCCAAGACACCCTATTACAACGATGTCTCGCTGGCCATCAGCCGCACTCTGCATCCCCTCTCCAGGATCGAGCCCGAGCGGGATGCCGAGCGCCTCCGCGATGCCGTAGGTCGCGCACTGCGCTCGGAGGGTCTTTTGTGAACCGTGTGCGCGACCACTCGGAGGAGCGCCTGGCCTGGCTCCTGTGCACCCCGGCGGCTCTGGCCATGCTGCTGGTGACTGCCTATCCGATCAGCTACGCTGTGTGGCTCTCGCTCTTCCGCTACGACCTGCGTTTCCCGGACGAGCAGGCGTTCGTCGGACTCGCCAATTATGCCAGTGTGCTCACCTCCGGAGTCTGGTGGGAGTCCCTGGCCAACACCCTGATCATCACCATCGGTTCGGTTTCTATCGAGCTGGTGCTAGGCATGTTGCTCGCGTTGTTGATGCACCGGGTGCTCTTCCTGCGCGGCACGGTTCGCGCGTCCATCCTGGTCCCATACGCCATCATTACCATCGTCGCGGCGCTGGCCTGGAAGTTCGCCTTCGACCCGGTCACGGGGTTCATAAACCCATGGCTCGGTCTGGAGACGGCCTGGCTGACGGAACGCTGGTCGGCCTTCCTGGTAATCATCCTCACCGAGGTATGGAAGACCACGCCCTTCATGGCCCTGCTGCTGCTTGCGGGCTTGACGTTGGTTCCCCAGGACCTGCTGGACGCGGCGCGCGTGGATGGGGCGAGTGCCCGGCAGCGCTTCTTTCGGGTGACCCTGCCCCTGATGCGCAATGCGGTCATGGTGGCCCTGCTGTTCCGTACCCTGGATGCTTTTCGCATCTTCGATACCGTCTTCGTGCAGACCCGCGGCGCCCAGGGTACCGAGACAATATCCATCGTCGGCTACCACGCCCTTGTCAGCCGGCTCAACCTCGGGCTCGGCTCGGCGGTGTCGGTGCTGATCTTCCTGTGCGTCGTCGCCATCGCGATGCTCTTCGTCAAAGGGCTCGGGGCCAGCTTCGCCGCGGAGGACAAAACGTGAGCTCGCACAGAGGTGTGCTTGAAACCCTCTTTTGGCGCACCGGCAGCCTAGTCGTGATCGCCTATGCGTTGCTGCCGGTTGCGTGGATCCTGTCCCTATCCCTCAAGCCCGCGGCGGACCTGAACGACAACCGCTTCGTTCCACGGGAGATCAGTCTGGAACACTACCGGGCCATCTTCGCGGACGCCCAGTTTCCGGCGGCGCTTTGGAACTCCATCGGCATCGCCGCAATTTCGACCCTGCTCGCCGTGTCGCTGGCCATGTTCGCCGCCTATGCCATCGTGCGACTGCGCTTTCGCGGACGCGCCCTCATACTGGGGGCGGCCTTATCCATCGCCATGTTTCCTCCGGTGGCGATCATCGGTCCCTTGTTCAACCTGTGGCGGAACATAGGTCTCTACGACACCTGGCCGGGTCTTGTTTTACCCTACATGACTTTTACCCTACCGTTGGCCATTTGGATCCTGTCGGCCTTCTTTCGCGAGATCCCGTGGGATTTGGACAAAGCGGCCCGTGTAGACGGTGCGACGCCGTTTCAGGCGTTTCGCCACGTGATCGCCCCCCTGGCGGCGCCGGGGATCTTTACCGCAGCCATCCTGGTGTTCATCTTCGCGTGGAACGATTTTCTGTTCGCCGCGGCGCTGACCTCCACCAACGATGCCAGGACGGTACCCGCCGCCATTGCCTTCTTCACCGGCAGCTCCCGCTTCGAGCTGCCGACCGGCTCCATCGCCGCCGCCTCCGTAGTGGTTACGGTCCCGGTGAGCCTGGTGGTTCTCATCTTCCAACGGCGCATCGTTGCCGGACTTACCGCGGGCGCAGTCAAGGGGTAGCAATGGCGGAGATCGTTCTCGAGCAGGTAAACAAACGCTTTGCGGATGGCACAGAAGGCCTCCGGCCAACAGACTTGACCATTCGCGACGGCGAGCTTTTCATTCTGGTCGGGCCCTCCGGGTGCGGCAAGTCGACACTTCTCAAGATTATTGTCGGTCTCGAGCGGCCTACATCCGGAGCTGTCCGTGTCGGCGGCGAGTCGGTTACGGAGCGAGATCCAAAAGACCGCAACATGGCTATGGTCTTCCAAAGTTATGCGATCTATCCTCACATGACCGTGCGCGAGAACATGGCCTTCCCGCTCAAGCTGGCCAGGATGGACGACGCAGAGATCGCTGCGCGAGTTGAAGAGGCTGCAACCATCCTGGAGCTCAGCGGACTACTCGAACGTAAACCCGCGGCGCTCTCCGGCGGCCAGCGGCAGCGCGTAGCCATGGGCCGAGCCATCGTGCGCCAGCCAGCCGTTTTCCTGCTCGATGAGCCGCTTTCGAATTTGGACGCCAAGCTCAGAGTGCAGATGCGAACCGAACTGGCACGGCTGCAGCGGCGTCTCGGCACAACAATGGTGTATGTCACGCACGATCAGACCGAGGCCATGACGCTCGGCCACCGCATTGCAGTATTGCGTAAGGGGGAGATCCAACAGACAGGAACGCCGCGGGAATTATACGGACGTCCGGCCAACTTATTTGTCGCCGGCTTCGTCGGCTCGCCGGCCATGAACCTCCTTCCTGCAAGCATCGAGGAGAACAGGCTCATTCTTCCCATGAGCGAGGTCGCCCTTCCCGAAGATTCTTCTTATAACTTGCCGCGGGGAAAGCGCGAGGTCATAGTAGGTATTCGCCCTGAGAATTTTCGCCACGCTAATCGGTCGGACGCCGGAGTGCTTGAATTCCGAGCTCGGTTAGAAGTAGTTGAATGGCTTGGGGCCGATCTTTTCGTGCATTTCGACGTGCGAGCAAATACTGGCGGGAGGTTGAGCGCACTGCATCGGGAGCTTGAGCTCGATGCCGGACATGATGGTTGCTTGCGCGTTGTGGCGCGCCTGGGAGCGGATATTCGAGCGCAGGAAGGGGAAACAATCGACCTTTCCGTCGAACCAGGCGATGTCCACTTGTTTGATTCTGAAACCGGTGAGAATATCACTTGATCACCGTAACCTCTGTCGAAGCGCAAAATCGTTTCGGCGAACTGATCGACCGATCCCAGCGTGAACCCGTCGAGATCACCCGACGTAGACAGGCCGTGGCCTATGTCATTTCCAGCCATGACATGCAGGAGTTGGTTGAATTGCGTAGATGGCGTGACGAGGCGACACGCTGGTATTCTCGCTACCGCCGGAAGGTGACCGAGCAAACGGACGACAGCGAATCCCCCACTCTCACGGATTCGGGCGTGAACCGCTTGGTGCATGAGCTTCGTTAGGCGGATCGTCATCGACACGGGCGTGTTGGTGAGTGCCGCCATCCGCCCCGAGTCTGTTCCTGCATTGGCGTTGGAAAAGGCCTTGCTGCAATTCAAGATTTGTGCCAGCGACGAGACGTTGGCCGAACTGGAAACCGTCTTGATGCGCCCAAAGTTCGACCCTTATGTCGGGAAGCGTCCCGCCCATCCCCGCGCGAGGTGATGTGGTAAAGAGCGCCGGCAAACTCGATACGTAGCGGCCTGGCTATGGCGTGAATCCACTCGATCAAAAGTTACGGATCAAGACCTGACACCGTTTCCCCTGCCGTGAAATCATGGAATTTTGGTGGCGGTGGAGTAATGTCAGTGCATCTGTGAATGCTGGAATGCAAGACCTGACCCTGATCCCTCAAGTCTACCCGGCGCTTTATAATGTAGATGTAAAAGAACCATGGTCACTTGGGACGAGACAAAACGGTTAGCCAATATCAAGACGCATGGGATCGATTTTGCCGGTTGTGAGCCGTTTTTCGATTCCCCATTGGTCACAAAGGAAGACGATCGTGAGACATACGGCGAGCAACGACTGCAAAGCTATGGTTTGCTGTACGGGATGGTGGTCTTCGTCGTCTGGGTCGAACGAGAGCAAGGCCCGCATCTGATTTCCGCGAGAAAGGCAAAGCGACATGAGCAAGCGTTCTACCTCAAAACCGTCCGACACGACTGATTGGGAGCGGGTGGCAGCCATGCCGGATGAGGCGATCGATACATCAGGCGAGCCTTTCGATGCCGACGATCCGGTATCCATTGATGCCTTCTGGGAAGATGCAGTGGTTACCCCTGCTGGCGGCGGTGCCAAGGCGGCAGCAGGCGCGATCCTGGCCAGGAAGGGTCGCAGATCGCAAAAGACACCTGCAAAGGTGCTCATTTCCGTGCGCTATAGTCCGGAGGTCGTGGAGCATTTCAAGTCAACCGGAAAAGGGTGGCAGGAAAGAATGGATGAGGTACTCAAGGAATATGTGAGGTCGCGGGAATAGCAAGGGGAAAGGGGTCAGGCCTTGACCTGTGCCTTCTCGATCAGACTGATCATTCTACTGATCCTCGAGTAGAGAAATACCAGCGCATTCAGCGCTTGATTCTGCGTGCTGGGTGCCACCCTGCCGTTGACGGCAAGGTCTGTAAGAAACGCCACGACTTCTGCCTCGCCCATCTCACGCGGATGGCGTTTGCCATGAAAAAGAATGAATCTCTTGATCTAGCCCACATAGGCTTCCTCGGTGCGGATGCTGTAATGCTTGACCCTGATCGCGTTTGCGACTTCCTTGAGGAAGGGACTGCTTGCGTTTTGACGAGCCATTGCTTGCCTCAATACTGTATCATCCGATCAGCATAGAGGTGGTAGCCATCGGGATCAAGAACTAGATGGAAGTTCGCCGTAGTTATTGGCTGGGAGAGATCGAGGCAACGAGTCTCGCACAGATCTTAACTCATTGTTTATAAATGAATTTCTTGAAATATTCATGAATTTGAAAAGAAGCAAGAGTTGTGGTACATAAAGCGATTCGGCGTATTTAAACACGGCGACGCGCCGTCTACTACCTGTTAGGGTGATGCAGAAAAGGATCTAGCAATGTCCAATTGGCTTCAAGATTTTAAGAAACCGATAAATCTAATTTCATTGATTGTGTCGATTCTCTCTTTATCATTTGCGCTTATCACGTATGATTCAAGAAGTGATGGTCGAGAGCTGTCGTATAATATACTTACTGGTAAAATCCTCGAATCAGACCCGCTAACTCAAGTTATAGAGATATTTTTCAAAGATGGCGCCCCTATAAACGGTGATGTTTATGTAGCATATATGAGCTTATGGAATTCCGGGAAAATAGCTATAAATAGCTCCGATGTAACCAGGGGGATTGAAGTTCACATGAACAGCAGTGGGCATTTTCTTGATGCAGAGAAAATACATGTTAGAGGGGATGGAATTGGTAGGGTAGAAACAATCGAAGTTTCAGAAAAAGTCATTAAACTTGAGTTAGATCAATTAGACCTTGATATGGGCGCAAAATATAAGATTCTCTATATAGACAGTGAAAGAGAAAATATCGGTATCACGAGCATCGTTTATAGCTTGTTGTTACCTAGTAATAACTCAAGGAATAACACAATAAATATTCTGGGGCATATAAAAGAAGGGAATATCGTGGACGCAAACTCGTTTGCAAAAAGATCATTTGTAGTTGGGCTTATTTCGTCTTTATTTGTTGGCACTATGTTATTAATGCGACGTCTCGTAAAAATAGCGGCATGCTTAATCAATAGGCGCGCAGTCGTTGAAA
>NZ_SMSC01000055.1:0-8173 GCF_004359955.1 Candidatus Thiosymbion oneisti | reverse complement strand
AAAGAAATGACTTGACCAGTCTTTACCGTCGGCGACCCGTCATACTGCTTCGACCTCCTCTCATAATATATTGGATCAGGGACAGTCTTAGCTTTCGCTTTATAGTAGTCTTCAAGGTCCTTGTGGAACTGAGATAACGACTCAAACGCTTCGTCTTTAACTTCTGTTTGACGGTTGGTTGCCTTTACTACTCTAGTTGCAAAGTCGTAATCAGTAGTTTCAATAACTTTTATTACGACGTGCGTATCCTCCAATAAACTTAGTTTGTTCTCGAACAGAACGTGACTGGATTGACAACCATTCACTATCTGGAAATCCGTAAGCTTCATTTTATTTCCAATAGGCTCGACTTTCTTGGCGATTATTGTGATCCCATTGTTGAATACTGATAGGGCAGCCTGCTCCTTTGAATTTTTAATCGTCCTTTCAATTTCTCTATTTACTTTGTTGTATCCTTGATAATCTCTTACATTGTCTTCGAATAAGTATTTTTGCAGATTATTCTCATTATCAGATATCAAGCGAACGTACTCTTTGGCAGAGATACTACCAACAAACGACTGCCTCACCCCAGGGATTTCAGGGAGTGCTACGTGATTATGAAATGACACCTCCTTGACTGTCTTTCGATTAATCTCCCTGTAAGCTTGCTTCAATTTGTCTGCGTCATAATAATTAAACTCTACGCTAGAAAAAAGTTTCTTGCTTTCGAGATCGCGAAGTTCTTTTTCCACTCTGCCAGTTATCTGCGCGGGCTCCTTCCACTCTCCCGTGGTTACGAAGTACAAATTCAAGGTTGGAGAAGATTGAAAGCCAATAGAATTCCTATAGACTTCTTCTTTTATTCTGCGCAAATTCTGTATGTCGTCGTTTTCTGGAATTGCGGGTTTGTCGTCAAAAAAGCTTTTTATTCCAAAAATTAGTGTCCCCACTTGATCGCCCTTAAAATGAGCAGACTTTTTTGTTTGAATGAATATAAAAGAGACGTCGAGATATCCATTGTTTTTCAGTAAATATCCGACCTCTTCTGGAGCTTTAACTATATTTCCATTTACGATAAATGCTGCACCATCGAAACCGTTGTCGTCCATACCACCAACACGTAAAATATCAAAATCGAACTCGCGCGGATACTGCTTAGAGGTTATACAATAATTTACAAAGTGTTCGAAAACGATTGAATCTTCGATTCCTTCTAATTCGAATGCCGTGGCAAAGTCGTCAACATACCCTTTAAGGATTTGGTCTTTCATAAGTCAGCTTTTCTCCATGATATTGATAACCAGCTGCGGAGCATTAGCCAGCTAGGCAGTCCGCTGGCAGGTGGCGGAGTGGTCCCGTGGGAGTCTTTCACCCCCTAGGGGAACCGGTGCACGAGAAGGAACGCAAATCCAACGTAGGCCGCAAACTGTTCGACGTGGTGTTAATGAACACAATGGGGTCAAGAGTGGTCGATAATGGCGAGCCAATTACGACCGATTTGCGTTGTAGAGTCCGCTGCTGATTGGCGGTTGTGCTGTTGTCTCTGCGGTCATCAGGATGTGTTGACCTTTAGGAGGTCCGCACTAATGCAATCGCGGCATTCGTATTGAGCAGATACGGCATCAATCGAGATTCCGACGTGGTACATCCACACCGAGATCTTTATCGGTAATGTCATCAGGAAAATCTTCGCTCAACCCACCGGTGACCGCTGCGAGGAAGCGCTCCGTATCTTTGGTGTCAGTGTCGGCAGGCTGCATAACCCCGTAACGATCTTCCAGGAATTCGATGTAGCTTAGTGCCTCACGGGCAGCTTGCTCCGGCAAGCGGCGGCTGTGCTCGTAGATGACTTCGGTGAGTAACATGTTCGGTCCTCCAGCCTTGAGCATTACAATCATGTAGGAGTATACAGGCTGTGCCACCACCTCTATAGATCCCTCGTCGAACCTCCAGAGCCACCGATTTCCCACGCGGCGCGGCGACGGCGCTTTGGTTCGGGTCGGTTTGCATCCAAAGCGGCGGCGGGTCCGTGCCTGCCGGTAGACAGGTGCTACCAATCAATCACCGGAGATCACCAAAGCACAGAGGTGTCTAATTGAATTGCCGCCGCACTCCAAAGGTCCGCATAGCGGACCCTACCGGCTTCGGTCACGTTTGAATCCGCAGGGATTCTACAAATTCTCTCACAGATGAAAAAAAACAATAATCTGTGAAAATCTGCGTAATCTGCGGATAACCTGTACCTAGCTCCCACCATTCGGCTGCTGAAACCGAATAATCTCGGCGTCGCAGTCGTTGGCGACCCGGGCGGCGGTTCGGATCAACTCCGGGGTGAGCGCGATCTTGTCGAGCACGCCGGGGATCACGCGGCTGACCTCTTTGGGTTCACCCTCGACCATGATGGTGGTCTTTTCGAACAGCTCCCGCAGGTCCTGATAGCAGGTCTTGCAGTTGGTGCACTTGGGCATATCTGCCTCGGTGATCTGTACCAACGGCGCGGCGCTGACTTCGGGACCGACCTCGGGTCCGGCACCGACGCTCGGGCCCATGGTGATGGCATCCAGGGGGACCACCGACTGGCTGGCCGTGGCATCCGAGCCGGCGGCGAGCTCGGCCATGCCCCTGGCGATGGTATCGATGGTGTCCTCCCGCTGGGCGTCCGCTTGTTCGTATTTGCGTTGCCACTGCTCCAGCTCCCGGCGATGGTCCTCCTGCATGCGATCCACATGCAGACCACCCAGGTATTCGAGCATCCGCCAATTGCGGCGGCGTTCCTCGGTCAGCTCGACGATGGCCGGCGAGACGGCCAGCTGGATCAGGCTGCGGTCATCGTCCGTCGACCAGATGAAGGGCGTCTTGCCGTGGCGTTCGGTCGCGTTCAGATCGATGTACTCAGGTACCGGGACCAGATCGGCGTCCGCGTCGGCGGGCCGGAAGTGCTTTTTGAAGCGACCCTCGTGGACCGCGAAGTCCGCCGGCGTGAAGGGTAGCTCCTTGAGCTGGGCCTGACCGTCGGCGTCCACATAGGCCAGGGTGGTGGTGGTCCAGTCCTTGCCGATGTCCGGATTGCCGTCCAGGACGAAGCGCTCGGCCAGGGTATCGCCCCGGCGCGGATCATGGACGAAGACCGGACTCATCCGGCTCTGCACCGCCAATTCCGCATGCCGGCTCCCGGCGTTGTCGGCGATCCCGTGTTCGGACATACAGGCGGTATAGGTATCGAACACCGCAGGCGATTCGTTGTAGCTCAGGAACTCCATGACGTTCTTCATGAAGTGGCCCTGGAGGGCGTCGTTGGTCTGGATAAGGTCACTTCAAGTCTCGGCGACCGCCAAGTCAGTTTGCGAGAAGTCTTGGCCTTTGAACAGCAGCGGCTCGCCGAGGGATTTTGCGAACGCGTAGGAAAAACAATCGCCGTAGTTCAGCCCTGCCGGATGCCTCCCCTTACCAAATTGGCGAAAGGCCTGCCGGGCGATGTACGCCTGGTCGGAGTCCACCGGTATGAGCTCGATACCCGCCCTGCTTAAAAACAGATCGAGGTCCCTGATTCCATCGGGGCCATAACGGGACTGGAGGATCATGGAAAGCTCGACGAAACTGGCGGTGGACAGGGCGCACGTGTCGGCGGACTCGATGGCTTGGTTGAAGGCAGGGCGCTCGGGCTCGTTCTGGAGAATAGCGAGCAAAGCCGAAGTGTCTATGACCATCAGCGCGGAATACCCGAGTCGTCGTATCCGAGAATCTCGTCTTGCGATCTGTCGTCGAGTACGGGTAGGGATGAACAATGTACCGCGATTTCATCCAACTCGTCCGCCAAGCTCCGGCCGGACCGTCTGCGTCGCTCTTTCTCGAGCCGATCATGGAGCGCCCGGGTAACTGCTTGGGTTTTAGTCTCTCCGGTCAACTTGGCTAAAGTGTTCGCAAGTTGCTCGGTCTCTCGGTTCCTAATGTTGAGGGCCATTGGATTCATTACATGTGGCAATTTTTCTACAGTGTAGCCACCGGATTCCGGATCGTCGAGAACCGAGGTCAGAGCGAGCGCATGCCCTTATAAGTAATAGAGTTGTTCCCCTTGCAAGATACTTTAAAATCAGTATGTTACGAAGATCTTCTGGCGTCTAACTCTTTTCCGTTCCAGGCGGTCCGGGTCATGATAAAATAATCATCCCATCGAAGAAGAACAAGATCCGGCAGGATAATCGTTCAGACCCCCACTGAGTTTGCCGTCCCTGGTGCCTGGATTCCGGCACTCCCTGCCGGAATGACGAAGTGGGGTCTGAACGATCACTCGGCAGAAAGCTCATCACTACACGTTAAGCACTACCAACACACGATGCACAAGACACATACCTTGCAGCGCACGACACTCCGCAACATCCGTGGTGCAGAGCTACCTTTGGCATGGGCACAGAAAGCCGGTGCCCGAATTGATGATGAACTGATCATTGAAATTATCCCGAGAGACCTTCTCAACCAAGAGTTCGATGATTTACTCGATACAGTCGGTGCCCAGGCCGCGCGAAAAAGGTTTAATGAAGAGAAACTAAAGGATATTCTCCGATCCATTGATGATGAGCGACGTGCTGCCTACATCGAAAAGTAGCTATCGTGTGGTATTGGACACGAACGTTCTTATCAGTGCCTTCTACTTTCCCAACGGACTACCACGCATGGTTTTCGATGCTGTACGCAAGCAGCATCATACGTTGCTTTTCTCCGACGCCACATATCTTGAATTGCTCGACGTGCTATACCGCGATAAGTTTGCGCATTACGCCGCTACCGATGAGCAGCGTCGCCGTTTTGCCCTGCTCTATCGCCTCCTGGCCGATCACGTCAGTGTTACCACAATAACTTCAGATATGGTCAACGACCCAACCGACGAAGGGATCCTTTCCCTAGCTGTGGACGGCGATGCCGACTACCTTGTCACCGGTAATATGAAGCACTTTCATACAGAAAGCATTGCGAAATGCTACCCACGTCTACATGTATGCACACCGCGGGCTTTCGCTGAGGTACTCTAAATATACATCCTTGAAACTACGCTCGTTAAGCACTGATATTTATGCAACGACTAACACTCATCAAGCAGTTGGCTGTTTTTCATGCGCAGCGCCTTTCGCACCGATTCTTCCCGTCGGATCGGCACCGGTCACCTTCCGAAATCGCTTTGACCATAGATAGCCGGCATCGCGCAGGATTTCGAGCGCCTGCACCGCCATCGTCTCCGGCACCAGGATATCGAGATCGCGCAGAGGCCTCAGGGCAGGATTGGGATAACAGAAAAAAGCCAGAAAGGCCCCTTTCAGGAACATATGGGGGATCGCGGCCGCTTCCAATATACGATGGGCGCGAAGCAGCTCCCGTTGCACCAGTAACCCATACCGGGTGGCATTTGCAAAGTCGGTAGCCAGGTCTTCCACAATCTCTTTTGGCAGTTCTAATCGCTGAGGCACCTGCTCAAACCGCCAGTGCAGCATGGGGCGCAAACGATGTCGATAGGCCATTTCCATGATGCGCCGCCAGTCCTCCCCGTTCAGCCTAGCGATGAGATCAGGGGCCACCGTTCGTCGCGTAGAAAAGAGGTCAAGGAGTAGGTGTTGCAGGATTTCTGTCGGTTGCGCCATGCGTTACGACTTATTGTTTCTGCCAGGAGTGGCGGACTTCGAAGCAAAGCAGGCTACCACACGGTGTTGATCGAAACTATAGCCGCCAACGACCCGAATACGCCCGGAGGCGACCCAAGGATTGGCCCACATCCGGACCTATTCCCTGCCGGCATAAAAGACTACGAATCACACGAATCGATTTTCGCGTGGATTCGCGTGATTCATATTATATTCGGTTGCCCTGCGCGAGCGGGTAGTGGTAAATTCTTAACTGATAGATTGGTTGATGGAGCCTGTAGGATGGGCAAAGCGAAGCCGCTCCCTCGGGATGGCACGCGGGCTCCAGTCTGGTGCCAAACGCTCCGAACCGCGGCTCCTGGTCAGGACACCAAACCGGCGAAGCGTGCCCATCAGCTGGTGATGGGCACGCCGCGCCGGGTGCATCCTCCCAAGCCGTCGCGGCTTGCAAACCGCCCTGGAATGACCGCGGCCGCGAGCCCAGCTTGCCGGGCGCTGGCTTTGCCCATCCTACGAAATGTCAACCGGACCTATCCTCTACCATTTAAAGATTTACCACTACCCGCGAGCGTTACCTTGTCGTAGATCTCGGCCAATGCCAAGGTGCAATCCAGACTCTCCAGGGGGATGATCCGGTCTTCGAGCCCGGCATAGTCCATCAAGGTCCAGCGGCCATCCTCACCACGCCGGTAAAGCTCCACCCGGACCTGGTCCTGGGAGACCAGTAGATATTCCCGCAGGCTCGGGATTTGGCGGTACAGGGCGAATTTGCCCCCCCGGTCGTAGGTCTCCGTGGAAGCGGAGAGGACCTCGACGATCAGGCCGGGGTTGAGCAGTACATCCTGGCGGTCGTCCAGGAGCTCCGGTTCTCCGCAATGGGCGACCAGATCCGGATACTTGCCGGCGTTGGCGGAGCGGATGAGGACCTTCATGTCGTTGGCGTAGACCTGGCAGGGGCGTCCCTTGAGCTGGATGCTCAGCTCCCTGCCAATGTTCATGACAATGATGTTGTGTTTGAAGCTCGCACCGGTCATGGCGAAGACCTCGCCATCGAGGTATTCGCTACGTCCTTCGAGGACGGCGCGCTCGCCTTCCAGCCAGTCCTCGAGGCTCAGGAAGGGCTTGGGTTGCAGAGACATGGAATCGACTCCGGTAGCGGAAGGGTTAGCTGCCATATTCATGCCAACGGATCAATCACTTTCAAGCCCTCTACATTGTCAAAATCCTTAATATTCCTTGTTACTAGAGTCTGGCGGTGTTCAAGGGCAGTAGCGGCGACAATTGCATCGCCAAGCGACATTTTTCTTTGTTGGCGTATTTCAACAGCTGTACTTATAATTGCCTGGGTTATGGGTAGAACTGAAATAGTATCAAACAATCGTTGTAAATAGTGTTTTTCATCTTCTGATAATTTGTGATACCCCAAGGTCTCGACATAACTAATGGCAGAACACCAGGTATCACGCTTGCTCACAACTGCTTGAATATTTCGAAATTCCGGTGGAAATGAATAAATGATGATATTGCTGTCCAGTAACATTAGTCTTCTCTTCCGGGCAGTGGACGATCCTGACGGACTTCACGCTGCCATGCGGCTGGATCTTTAATATGGGAAAATAGGTTTTTATCCGATGCTTCCTCCATCAGCTGGGCGAGCTTTGTGCCGTTGGGTGTGTTTTCCTTTGGCTTCGATTTACTTTTTGGCAGTTTGCTCTTAAGAAACCGCACAAAATCCAATGCTTCTTCCTGCATTTCAGGTGGCAGACTGTCTATATCTTCAAGGATTTGTTGTATTGTAGCCATGTTGATTCCTTATTTATCTTCCACCACCGGTATTCTGCGGACATAAAAAACTACGAATCATGCGAATCCACGGGAAAATTGATTCGCGCCGATTCGCGTGATTCTTAAGTCAAAACAAAACCTAACCGAGATCTTCATCGGTGATGTCGTCAGGAAAATCTTCGCTCAATCCACCGGTGACCGCTACGAGGAAGTGTTCCGTATCTTCTTCGGCATCAGCGTCGGCAGACTGCATGACCTGATAACGATCTTCCAACGTTAAGCATCAGCGGCGTGCGCCTTTAGCACGTCCGTTGGATGGTTTTGTTGAGAGTTGGCGTTTTAATTCCTGTTTAAGAGAGTCAGTAAAAGCTTTGCTTCTCGCGGCATCATACTTAATCTGTCCGCTCTTTTTAAAACATTTTACTATCCCGTTCATTCCAGCCATCAATACTTTTTCGAAATTTGATTGATCGCTTAGTTCCGTAATGACATCCTCGTATCCATAATCTGATGTTAACCGTCTTTTTGTGGCGTAGAATTGGTAGGTAACATAAATCAAATGATATTTGAACGCCTTATATCGTCCATCCAAGGCGTTTTTCTTAAATGCTCTCTCTATTCTTTTTAGGGCAAGAGCGGATATGTAGTATTCCTCCAACTTATCACCTTTGTTAAACATTCTCGGTCGATTACTTTCCAGCAATTCTTCATAGTATCGGTGTGTACTTTGAGGTTGTTCCAGTTTTGCTGCCACGTATGTGTTAATTTGGGTTGAT
>NZ_SMSC01000054.1:0-8939 GCF_004359955.1 Candidatus Thiosymbion oneisti | reverse complement strand
GGATTTTGGCTCGTTCCCACGCTTCAGCGTGGGAATGCCGTTGTGCCGCTCCAGCGGCCGAGATCCCTCGTTCCGCTCGGGACAGGGTTTCATGACGCTGGAGCGTCAGATCCCTCCTCCGTCGGGACCAGGTTGGCTCCCACGCTGGAGCGTGGGAGCCAGAGGTAACCCCAACGCAAGAAAAACGACGCGGTATGAGTATAGGAAAAATGATCCGGTCCTTGTGCTGAGGCTACGGAATAGCTCGCGTAGACCAAGTTAGCCCCGCGGAGCGGTGGGTAACCCAATGCCATTAAGTTGTACTACCACACGGCACAATCTGCGCGTTTCACCCCCTCTCCCTCCGGGAGAGGGCGGGGGTGAGGGGGGAATTCAAAAGCTCAGATTGTGCCGTGTGGCAGTATAGCGCCGCTTGTCGTGGTGGGTCGGAATACGAAAGAGAAAACGACGAAGCGCGCGAATCGGTGCGAAAAAGATCCCTCCCTTCGGTTCAGAATGACAATTTCGTGAGGATTCGGTAGTGGCTCAGTTCGCGAAAAAACGGAAATTGCGAAAAAACGCAATGACGCCAGGACGCCAAGAAAGAACAAAGAATCTTTGCGTCTTGGCGTCCTTGCGTCCTGGCGTTAAATGGGCCGGAAAGTGAGCGGCCAAGCATAAAATTTTTAGGGTCTAGATAACTTTAGCCTCTGCCGAGGATTCGCGTGATTCGTAGTTTTTTCGCCGTCGGGTTACTCTTTACAATTTGATCCACGTCCGCCGGGCAAGAACAAAGAACAGGACAGGCTGGAGACATGGCCGACATCTTCATCAGCTATTTGCAACAGGACCGCCGACGGGTCAAGCCCTTGGTGGATGCCCTGATCGCCGAGGGCTATCAGGTCTGGTGGGATCTGGAGATCCGCGCCGGCGAGTCCTTCGGCAGGCGCATTGAGGCCATGCTGAAAAAAGTGCGGTGTGTCGTCACTGTTTGGTCGCAGCACTCGGTTGATTCCGAGTGGGTGTACGCGGAGTCGACTCGGGCGAAAGATCGGGGAAAATTCGTTCCCATCCGGATCGACGAAGGGATCGAGCTTCCTCTGCCATTCAACAATAGAGTTGTTCCCTTTGTAACATTCTTTAAAATCAGTATGTTACGAGGACCATTTGGCGTCTAACCCCAGACATTGCCAGCCAGCCCGCCCTCTTCATCGCCCAATGCACCTCTGCCCTCGGACCTGAAACCTGCTCCCAGACGATACTGCGCCGATTCCAGCACGGACTGAGACGCCAACACCGCCAATCACCGGTCAGGCAAACCAAAGGTCAAAAGCACTTTGACGGTCTTCCATACGACAGTCTCAAAGACGGCTCCAGGGACCGGCGATGGTGGTCATCCTGGCGGTAGCTTCAGAGTGGGCTCCCCGCCACCGAGCCCGAGCACCAATGATAACGGGGACCGGTCCATAGAATTTAACCCTGGATTCCTTCGCCATGGGTCGTACCCAGGTTACCTTCGCTCAATATGACCCAGCTTCGTCGAGGGCTGGGGCGCGCGAAATCCGAAGGCGATGCGGACTGGGGATGGAGGTTTTCTCGCTTTCAGTATTTTTCTAGGGTGGTAGCCGGCGCGCGGAGCTGGACGATTCGGGCTGGGGACGGGCAGGCGGCCGATGATCTATATTACACCTGGTACGTGTCGGGCTTGTGCCGAGTGGCTCAGCGAGCAGACGGACAAACTATCATACCTGCCTACCGAGGCCGAAGATGGGGAAATTATGCCGCCCGGGCCGGCACCTCGACGCCTTTCTGGACCGACTGTATCCCACACCGACCAGGCCCAGCTTCCACACAAGAGACGCTCCGATATAACGACTACAGCCAGGGCCAGGACGAGTCACAGCGGAGACAAGATCGCATTCTCCGCCTCTTGTTTGCATCGGCTCTCTACAACCGACCAGGGGCGGCTTTGTTAGTTCTACTATTTACAGCGCACTACACTAGCTCCCATGCTCCAGCGTGAGAGCAAGCTTTGCCCCGACGGAGGAGGGATCTGACGCTCCAGCGTTATGAAACCTTGGCCGCTGGAGCGGCCACAACTGCGTTCCCACGCTGGAGCATGGGAACGAGCCGAAATATTCGTGTCCATTCGTGGTTCTTGTTTCCGATTTTTGTATGCACTGCACAACAAAATTCATGCTTCTTCGGTCTGAGGCAAAGCCTCGCTAGAGCCTGTTGACCTATTAGTAGGTCCGCACAGCGGACCCTACGCTAACCTCTTGATTGACGTAGGGTCCGCTGTGCGGACCTCTAAGAGGGTGTCGCAAAAGCCCGTAGGATGTGGTGAGCGCCTACCCGCCCCAGGGACGGGGCGGGTAGGCCGCGAACCGCATCGTTGGAGCGTGCCGTGACCGACCTGGTGTGGGACAGGCCGCCATCCATCGATGCGGTTCGCGCCACCCAGCAGTGCCATCCTGAAAGATCTCCCACGCTCACCGCATCCTACGCTCTTTGCACGACTTGTATTCTACGCAAATCAAAGGCACCGGATTGGCTTTTCCCATGCTCAATCCGAGCGGGACGATTCGCGTCCTCTGCGTCTTGAGCGGTTCAAGTATTCATGGCGTTTGCGCCTTTGCCGTTCACGGTGGGACAGAGGTAGCCTGAAGCAGCAGGGGAGCGGTCTGGTCCGGGCGGAAGGGGTGCAGTGTGGAGAGGTCTTCTTGCACGGAATCCAGGGGGCTGTGGGTGTCGGCGTCCGTGGTCGGTACGGCGAGCAGATCGAGAACGACCCGCTTGTGTTGAGCGGTGACGTTTCCGATCCACAGGGGCGTCTCACCATCGATGCGATAGCTGGTCGGCCACAGACGCAACACCAGCCGGCGCTTACCGGGGCCTTGTTTGACCAAGGTCAGGGCTTCGTGGCGGCCTTCGTGGACATGGGGAATGACGGGAAGCTCCGCGAGGGGCAGGGAGGGGGACAGCAGTTTTATGGCCCTGCCCCAGCTCAGCCTGGGTCCCGGCTCCCAACCTTGGTGGGCGAGCTGGTCGCGCAGGTCGGCGAGCTGGCCGGCATACTGGAGGTTCAAGGGATGATGGCCGGCCTGCCGCAGGTCGTCCCGGGTTTGCGGCAGGATACGCCAGACCTTGGTCCTCCAATCGGCGTCGGTGATGGCGGTGGTCGCTAGGGGCCGGTCGTGGAAGGCAGGATCGGGATCTTGAGACAGGATGCTTTGGAGGCCGAAGGCGACTGCACAGGTCCCTAGGGCAATAGATCCGAGCCGATGCCAGGCGGGCTCGCTCTCCCGGTGGCGACGATAGGCCAGTCCCAGGGTAGCCACCCAGGCCAGCCCGAGGGTGAGGCTGCCCAGGACAGCGGTGAGCCAGTGGGCGCCGAAGTAGAGCCGGGAGATGCCCACCAGGGTGATGAGCATACCGGCCCAGGCGTAGGGCAGCCAACGCCAGGTCGGGGTCATGCCGCCGGCGAGCACCACGGCGAGGAAGCCGTAGACCACCGTGGCCCGCAGGGTGTGGCCGCTGGGGAAGGCCCAAGGCGTGAGTCCGTCCGGCCCGGGGTCAGGGCGCGGGATCTGGAGCAGATACCCGAGCAGCGGCCCGGCGAGGATAGCGAAGGTCCCCGCGGCGAGCCAGTAGTTGGCATGACGGTGCTCGCCGCGCCGGTACAACCAGCCGCAGACCACCAGGATCAGGGGCAGGATGACGGCCAGGTCCCCGAGACGGCTGAAGCCGGCCATGAGCTGGTTCGCCGTCGGGGTTTGGAGGCTGAGCGCGAGATGCAGCACCGTCCGGTTCAGCGGTAGATCCGATGCCCCGGCGACGGTGAAGCCGGTGACCAGGGCGAACAACAGGGTGGTCAGGAGCAGGACCCCGGCGAGTGCGGTCAGGGTCGCGGCATCCGGGTGTCCGGGATCGGCGAGGGCACGGGCGATCTCGCCCATCCGCGGATGAAATTCCGCCCGGCGCAGCAGGCCTTCGATCCAGCCCTTAGCACGGGGGCTGTAGCGCAGAAAGACCTGCCGTACCCCCCAGGCCACGGCCCAGACCACGACCGCCAGGGCGAGCAGCAGCAGCACCAGATGGAAGGCGGCCTCGGCGGCCAGCTCCAGGGAGGCGCCGAAGACGATGCCCGGCAGCAGGTAGGCGGGGGCCCAGGCGATGGCGGAGAGGATATTGGCGACCAGGAAGCGCCCCACCGGCATGCCCAGCATACCGGCGACCAGCGGAATGACCGCCCGGATGGGACCCACGAAGCGCCCGAAGGCGACGCTCTTGCCGCCGTATTTTTCGAAGAAGCGGACCCCGCCGGCGAGGCTGTCCGGATAACGGGTGAAGGGCCAGAGGCTTGTCAGCCGTTCCCGGTAGTGGCGCCCGAGCCAGTAGCTGAGTCCGTCCCCGACCACGGCGCCGACGATCGCCCACAGGCACACGGGCCAGAAGTCCAGGGCGCCGGCGGCGATCAGGGTCCCGGTGCCGACCATCATGATCGCACCCGGCACCATGAGCCCGACGATGGCCAGGGATTCGGTCAGGGCTACCAGGAAGACACCCAGATAGGCCCAACCGGGGTTGGCCGCGACCCAGGTCAGCAGATCCCGGAGCAGCTCGGCCATGGGGTAGTGGTCGGGGTCGGCCGACTACAAGTACCTAGTTTCCGACCGCTGCTGTAAAGTTCATAGTATTCGCATGCTCACACGCTTGGCTCACATGCTCCAGTGTGTGGACTAGGCGTGTTGACATTCCGAAGGTCCGCACAGCGGACCCTACCCTGACCACTCGATTGACTGTAGGGTCCGCTGTGCGGACCGCTGGGACGTTGCGGCCATCTAGCCTGTGAAAACTGTTGGTTAGTGCAGATAACAACCGGAAAGAAGAGAACCACGGATGAACACGGATAGACACGGATTTGTCTCCATCCGTGTCTATCCGTGTTCATCCGTGGTTCGAGATAGCGAGGATTAGATCGTTTGTTAATTGAGAACACCCCCTAGTACCCCGTTTTACCCTATATCTCTGGTTTGGGAATCGCCTGTAGCAGGCCGTTCGGAATGCCGCCCGGAACGCCACGGAGGGCGCTATTTCGGGCATGGCAACGAACCTCCTATATAGAGAACGCTCTACCCGTTTTTCAGCTGCGGAAATCTGTGTAATCCGCGGATTTAAGATTCGAGGCCCCCAGCATCACGACAAGCATGAGGTCGGGTACGGACGCCACGAATCTTGTCGAAATAACTCACTTTCATCGCCGCCTCGAACGCCTGGTTGGAGGGATACTCGAAACCGAACACCGGCTGCCACAGGCGCTGGTTCTCCATGCACAGATAGAAGAATACCCGACCGTGCCAGGCGGCCAAGCCATGGTAAGCGTGGGAGAATAGCGCCAGCTTGATCGCTTCGGGATAGGACAGCTTGCCGTCGCTCGGGGTCAGGGGCATCTGCAAGATTCGGGTCTTGCTGCCGCTAGTGCGGATGCGGCGGATGACGGACCTGGTGAAGGTCAGGGTACCGAACGAGACCAGCGCCACCTCGGCGGGATCGAACCCCTGCTCGACGCGAGACAAGAGCGCCGAGTAATCCGCCTTCCAATCGGCATAATGGATCATGGGGTGGAAATGGAAGCCGACGATGATCCCCCGGTCGGCCAGGCGCCGGGCGGCGTTCAGGCGCTCATCGAGCCGGGCGGTCCGCTGCTCCTCGTGCGCGATGACGCACTGGGGATTGAGCGACCAGGTACAGATGAGGTTGCGGGGGACCGGGTGCTGCAAGAGATAGGCGATGTTCTTGGATTTGGTCTTGAGCTCCAGGATGACGTTCGGGTGGCGGCGCGCAAAATCCATCAGGGCATCGAGCACACCGAAGCGATTGCCCCACATCAGGGAGTCGGACGCCTGGCCGGTGCCGATGTGATAGGTCCGTTCGGGATCGAGCTGCAGGGCGCTGAGCCGGTTGGCGAAACGGCTATCGAAATGGATCTGGTCGTCGTGGTAGAAGGACCGGACACTACAGTAGCTACAATCGAAGCCGCAGTTCTCCACCGCATCGAGCGTCAACAGGTTGCAGCAACGGGTCCGCTCCGAGGCGACGGGACAGCGGCCCAACCCGAGGTGCCCGCGTCGCCGATCGCGCGCCCGGACCCGGTAGCTTCCCGACCTGCGGGTTGCGACGGGCGTGCCGTATTGCCTCGGGGTAGCCCGCAAGCCTTCCATGTATCGGTGCAGAGCGCCGACCACCAAGGCCCGGCGCTCTTTTGGCGGCAGCTCCGCCGGAGGCGACGCGGGCCAGACCGCCATCAGCGAGGGCGCGTCCCACATCGCCAGCTCGACGCCGATCTCGCTGATCTGGCGCAGCTCCTGCTGTGAGAAGCGGTAATGCCCGGCCTGTCGGCGCAGAAAAGCGCGCTCCTCGACTGCTAGACGACCGAACGGCGTCTGCGCGACGAGGTGGGAGAATTTCTGTTCGTAAGCCTGGCGATTCCTCATATGGAATAGCCCGTGCGTATAAGTCCTCGCGAAAACATGATCTTATGGATCGGTTTTCCCGGTACCAGCAGGCAGGTTAACTGCGCGCGATCCGAAGCTCAAGACACCGCGCTCGTTCCGGATACCGCTCGATGTGTCCTGGTGGGCGCAGTAGCCCGTAGGATGGGCAAAGCGAGCATCCATCAAGATGGTTTTTAGGTTCGGTCATTCCACGGAGGTTTCCGAGCCGCAACTGCTTGATCGGATGCACAAAGCGAAGCGTGCCCATCAATTTGGCGGGTTACTTGCAAGACCCTGTTTTCGGGAGAATTTATACGCGCCTACCCTGCCGGCCCACCCGGGCATCTTGACGAAATCCTCTTCATGGGCAAGGATTAAGGGTTCACAGGAAGCACTATCCCCTGCAACCTGCGAAAAACAAGCAAGGCTCTGAGGTCCCTGGGGCCTCCCTGGGCCTACCACCACCCCCAAATGTGAGGAGTGTTCCGCCGTGGCAAAGACCCCCGTTCGAGTCGCAGTTACCGGTGCCGCCGGCCAGATCGGTTACGCAACCCTGTTTCGCATCGCCTCCGGCGAGATGTTGGGCAAGGATCAGCCCGTCATCCTGCAGCTGTTGGAATTGCCGCTGGAGAAACCGCAAAGCGCCCTCAAAGGCGTGATGATGGAGCTCGACGATTGTGCGTTCCCCCTGTTGGCCGGCATGATCGGCACCGGCGATCCCAAGGCGGCGTTCAAAGATGCCGACTATGCCCTGCTGATCGGCGCCAAGCCGCGCGGGCCAGGCATGGAGCGTAAGGACCTCTTGATGGACAATGCCAAGATCTTCATCGAGCAAGGGAAGGCGCTCAACGAGGTCGCCTCACGCGAGGTGCGGGTCATCGTGGTCGGCAATCCGGCCAACACCAACGCCTACATCGCCAAGACTTCCGCCCCCGACCTACCCGCTACCAACTTCACCTCCATGATGCGGCTCGACCATAACCGCGCGGTCTCGCAGCTGGCCACCCGGACCGGAAAGGCGGTCTCGGACATCAAGCAGATGGTGGTCTGGGGTAACCACTCGCCCACCATGTATCCGGACCTGCGTTTTGCGACCGTAGCCGGTCAGGATGCCAAGCAGCTGGTGAACGACGAGACCTGGTACCGCGAGACCTACATCCCCACCGTGGGCAAGCGAGGCGCGGCCATCATCGAAGCCCGCGGCGCCTCCTCGGCGGCCAGTGCGGGCAATGCGGCCATCGACCACATGCGTGACTGGATGCTGGGCAGCGATGGCCGGTGGGTGACCATGGGCGTGGTCTCGGACGGCGCATACGGGATCCCCGAGGGCCTGATCTACGGCTTCCCCTGCACCTGTACCGCCGGCAAGTACGAGATCATCAAGGGCCTCGAGATCGACACCTTCTCCCGTGAGAAGATGGACTTCACACTCAAAGAGCTCGAAGAAGAACGCAAAGGCGTTGAGAGTCTCCTGGGCTGACCGTCGTCGCACCCGTGACCTTTGGAGATCGAAGGCACGGGTGCCATAAAAAATTAAGGCTCTTTATGGATTCCGGACTGCTTTGGAGTGCGCCGGCAAAGCGGCGCGGTCGAATTGAACCCCAGCGATGGGGGATCCCAGCGGCGTTTGCCAAGAACCTGGGCGTCGGGTTCCACCCGCGCCGCGGCGACGGTGCTTTCCCCTGGCCGCAATGCCTTATGCATCGCCAAATCCAAAGCGGCGGCGAGCCGGTGCGCCAGGGCCAACCCTGCGGTTGGGTCGGGCACCGCGGATTCCAGTAGGGACTGGAGTCAGGTTGCCGCCGCCTGCCTGGGGGCAGACAGGCACTCCAAAATGTTTGGTGGTACCCTCCATGATCGTGAACAGTCTGGAATCCATAAAGAGCCAAAATTAATTTTCCTGGTTGTCATTTCGACCGATTTCGACCGAATGTGAGCTTGCGGATGATCTGATGGTGGCTCAGGTGCGCGCATTTATCGATCAGCCGCTCGCCACCAGGGAGCCGCGCGTCCGGTGCCAGATCGAGGAGTGGAACCAGCATAAAGTCACGCTCCAGCAGACCGGGGTGCGGAATCGTCAGGGCTGGCGTCTCCAACCGGGTGTCGCCGGCGAGTAGGATATCGATGTCGATTGTGCGCGGACCGTTGCGCAGGGTACGCACACGACCGAGCCGCTGCTCGATTGCCTGCGTGGCCTCCAGAAGTTGCAACGGCGGCAGGCTGGTCTCGACGGCACAGACGAGATTGAGAAAGTTCGCCTGGACAATGCCGCCCCACGGGCGTGTCTCGTACCACGGCGATTCGCCCAGGAGTCGGATGGCATCCTGAGCATCAAGCAATTCCAAAGCAGTACCCAGATGGTGTCGCGGCCGGATGTTGGAACCCAGAGAGAGATAGACCGTCATCACGGGATCAATCCGCCTCCGCTTTCGTGATCTTTACCTTTTTGGGTAGTGGTTACCT
>NZ_SMSC01000053.1:0-9128 GCF_004359955.1 Candidatus Thiosymbion oneisti | reverse complement strand
ATCCGGCAGCTTCCCGCGCAGCTCGTCAATCAGATTGCGGCGGGAGAGGTCGTGGAACGGCCGGCCTCGGTGGCCAAGGAGCTGATCGAGAACAGCCTGGACGCCGGTGCGGACCGCATCGAGATCGATGTCGAGCGGGGCGGCGTCAAGCTGCTGCGGGTGCGGGAGGTCGGCGTCCCCGTTCCCGCCTGCGTGTTGTCCGAGGGGACATTGCGGATCTTGGGAATGCTCGCCCTGACCGGCGCCAAGGAGCCGCCCCCCTAGTCGGGTTCGAGGAGCCGGAGAACGGTATTCATCCACGACGAATCTAGCTGATTGCCGATCATTAAGATCCTGTGATCCGGCTCAATCGTAGAGCAGCATCGCTGGCTCTATATGCCTCTTGAAGAGAATTCGGTACAACAATAGGACAGTGACCAACCAGACAAAGAGCAGTCCGACCGTACCCACCAGCAATACATTCCCAGGTTCGAATGGTAGCAGGGCCAAGTCGGTCACTGCCACTTGGCCCGCGAATTCGGATTTAGCGAGCAGTAAGGCCAACTCGCCGGCCAACCAATAGGACGCACCGACCAGCACCAGACAAGCGAGCGCCAGACCGGCGGCCAGGCAGATAAGGACCTGGACCATCAGCATGACCAGGATCGCTGTACCGTCCATCCCCTTGGCAAGATATACCCCATAGCTAAGTCGGCGGTGCTGGATGACCATCCCGATCTGGGCCAGAGACAGTACCAGCAGGGACAGACTCAAAATGATACCGAAGGGCCACCTGAAAAGCTCCACCACGGCTGTCATGAAGCCGAAGCGGCGCACCGCGTCACGGTAGGGGCCGGGAATGGTCAGGACCGCCTCTTGGGAGATACTTGGTGAGACCTCCTCGGAGGTGTCTGTCCCTCCCGCGGTCGTTCCTGCTGTGGTCGTCAGGGCCTCCAGACGATTCATCACCTGCGACACCCGCTCGCGGTCCGGGACATAGACAATGGCCCGGTCGAAATCGTTACCCCGGACCGGATCCACGACTACGAGGGTATCCTCCTCTCCACATAGTTCCGGATTCGATTCCCCCCTGGTGCCTTGTGTGGGGAACAGACACAGGCGCCGTCCCCCCTCGACGAACCGGAAGGGGCTGCTCCTGCCGGGGGTACCGCCGGTGATCAGATAGGGCTGGGGATCGCCGGTCGGCACCTCGTGCAAGAACCTCAGTCCCGCCTCCCGCGCGCAGGTCTCCACAGCCTTCTCGGCTACCGGAAAGGGCAGTTGCAGCCTCGCCCGCCGCCGTTGCCAGTCTAGACCCAGACAGATCCGCAACCGCTCCAGCTCCGCGTCCGAGTAGTCGCCCGCGCGTCCGGGATGCACTTCGAGGGTGGTCAGGCGGATCCCCGCTGCCCCCAACTGCTCGGGAAAAAAGTGCAGATCGGCGTCGAATTGGGCGAGCTTCATGGCCGTGTAGAAGTTCATCGGAAACAGCATGGCCACCTCATCGAAGGTGGGCAGCCGGTCGACCCACTGGATGCGGAAGCGATGCAGCTCGCTGTTCTTGCCCGGTTTCACCCGCAGCCAGATATAACCATTCCGCAGGCAGTCCGGGATAGCGTCCATTGTCGGTGCCCGCACCGGACCGAAATCAAAATCCGGGACTAACTTGGCCGCGCGCCCGACGGCGGCCAGGGCCCGCGAGTAAAGCCCGCAATCCAGGCGTCGGAAGGCACGCCGGTTCAGGACCACCAGGGGCAGGATGCCCGTGCGCGCCTGCTCGGCCAGTGCGGGCGTGGTAGACAGGGCCGTCCGCCACAGGGGATCGTCTGCGGATACCGCCCAGATCAGGGGCTTGCTGATAAACGCTTCCCCCACGCCCTGGGCGTCTTGCGGCAGCGGACGCCACACGCCCTCCCCGCCGGCGACCTCGTGGGTTCCGGGGAGGCGAATGTCGGAGCTCAGCACATCCCGATAGGGATAGACCCGGAGCCCCTCGTCCAGGGCCGCGATGCGGTCCAACTCCCGCCGCGACAAGGCATCGCCGCTATCGCGCGCCTTGCCGCGCACCCAGACGGGGACGCCATGCCCAGGGACCATAGCCAGGGAGACATCGAGCAGCCGGTCCAGGATCCCCTGGCGAGCGACCAGCAGCAAGAGGGCGATGGCGAGGGTCAGCCCGAGCAACAGGCCGAGCCAGAGAAAATCCCATCTGCCGGTGAATGTTTGGCCCCCGAGGAAGGGAGTGCTACGCCTCAGCTCGATCAGGCCGAGACGGATCGCGGTGGTCTTGACCTGTGCCACCTCCGATCACTCCCTCACCCACCGGGAGCCACCGGGACCCCGGTAACGCCGCTCCCAAAAACAACCGTCGGAATCGACGAACAAGCGATAATCGACCCCCATGTCCGCGGGCTCCTCCTCATGGTGGGTGATCCAGATCAGCTTACGGTCCTTTTCCTTATCCACCCAATCCTTGAGCGCAAGGTCGACGATGTCCCTGCGGGTGTGGATGTCCAGGTTTCCGGTGGGCTCGTCCGCGAACAAGATCTGGGGGGAGTGCACCATGGCCTGGGCAAGGGCGACCCCTTGGCGTTGCCCGCCCGAGAGCTCGGAGGGCATCCGGCATAACAGATTACCGATCTCCTTGCGTTCATCCTGGTCCAAGACCTGGCTCAATACCTCCTCAGCACATGTCTGGGCTTTGCGCCTGCGGATACCCCGCAGCAACAGCGGATAGATCAGGTTCTCCTCGATCGAGAGGTGGTTGGAGAGGGTACTGTTCTGAAAGGCAAAGCCGAAATACTCCCGGCGCAGACTCACGGCGTCCATCGGCGACAGGCCGGTGCCGGAGCCCCCCCAGCGGAAGCGTTCGCCTCCGATGTCCCAATGTACCGTGCCCTTAAAGGGCCACTTAAGAGCAGCCAGGTGGTAGAGCAGGGTGCTCTTGCCCTTGCCGCTGGGGCCCATCAGGGGGACCCGGAGCCGCTCCTCGGGAAGAACCCCGGTGATGCCCCGAAGTACAGGGCGGTCCGGGTGCCAGCCCCCGGTCAATCCCTCGATCTCACAGCGGATCACGGCAGGTAAGCCTGGGGCAGCCAATAACGGATCAGACCACCGGCGATCTCATGCTCGAAGGTCGCCCGCTCGTCTCTACCGAGCCGTTTCCAACTGGAAGCCGGAGCCAGCCTCATCTTTTGGAGCTTGCGTCCCTGGTCTGTTATGCCGTTGCATTTGCTGGTGTTGTCCTCGAGCACAAAGGATGGTTTGAGCCTGGGCGATGCCTTGATCCCGTTGAGCAGCTCATAGATGGAGCCGGCCCAAAGCTTCAGCCGGCGCAGCTCGCAGGGCTCGATCCGCCGCAGCTCCCGGAGCTCATACCCCAGCAAGGGGCTGTGGGCGCGGACCGGCAGGCCAGATTTGCGCCACATGAATTCCTCAAAGCTCTCCCCCGTCTGGATCCTGAGCGGTTTGCCGATCTTGGTCTCCAGGAGGCTTATTAATGCACGGATAAAGGCTGCCCGTTCCTCGGTGGCACTCCGTCCCCCCGTCTTGGATAGATCCCGCAAGGTCCTCAGCCAAAAATCAAGGTCATCCAACCCTAGCCAGACCTCCTCGGTCCAGTCGTCGGAGACCGGGACATAGGCATAGTCCACCACATGATCGACAGGCTCAGTACATTGGCGGCCTAGCCTACGATCATCCTCCGCGCAGAGCTTGCGGTATACCCGTTCCCAGAACAGGACGGGGAGGTCGCCCTTGCCCATGCGATCATGTAGAAAGTCGTCCAGGGATTCGCCGCCGCGGATGGCCGTCATGAGCTCGTTGACCGCGCGACTGCTACTGTACTGATCCACGATCTCCTTGATCTTGGCCTTTGTCTGCTCAGCATCCGATAGGGACAACAGAGTGGCCTTGCGCTTGATATCCCTCCCCAAGAATCTTCCGTCGGGGTAGACAAGCCTCAGGACGGCCCGGGCATCCCATTTGAACTTGGCGTAGGCGTCTTGGTAGTCGATGGTATCCGACTCGGCCGGGGTCTGGATGAAAAAAATCAGGGAATCGGAGGCGAACGCCCGAATCTTGGTCCGCAGCCTATCCGGTACCTCGGGCAGGCGATCACCATGATCGCCGATGACAATCAATACCTTGAGCCGGTCATTACAGCCACCCATATCCTGGATGGCCTGCTCGATGCCGGCGAAGAGCCGATTCGGATAGTCGTTATGGTCATTCGAGCTGGCCTTAACTTCCTTGATGGCGGCCAGAAATCTACGGCGACTCTCGTCCATGGTTCGGCTGTTCTGGCTACAGTCCTCACGGTCGATCAGGAGCTTCTCGCACAGTCCACCTTGGCAGTCCAAGGCCGGGGCCGTATCCGCGTAGTGGTCCCGGAAGATACGGAAGCCGAAGCGGTAATGGTTGCTTCTGTGGCCCCCTTCCTTGTCTCCGGTCAGCTCCTCGGCCAATGTGCTGGCGACCTCTTCCACGGCACGGATGTGCGGGGTCATGCTCTCGGTGCCGTCGATCAGAAAAAAGACATCCGCCCCCTTCAAGGCCACAATGGAGCCGGTCCCCTGGTTCGGGAGATAGGGGTCTTCGTCGATGCGGGCCTTGGGGCCGGGCGCCGCGACCTTATAGACGGCACGGCCATCGACATCCTCCCGGTCCAATAGGGGAGGGTGGTGCGGATAGGTGTACCAGCGGCCGTCCCGGTTGCCCTTGACGGGATAGGCCCTGGTATCGTCGGCCGTTGCCGCCGCTCGGGCGTTGGGATACATGCGAGTCTCTTCCACCTGATCCGCCGGGCGCAGCCCCAAGCGGGTGTTCCAGGGGACGGTCTGTTCCTCCGGCACCCAGCCGACCAGGATATCGTCGTCATTGAGGTAGTATTCGTGCGCCAGCAACAGGCGCTTGGTGTCCGGGTTCCGGGCAAACACGAAGAGCAGCTCGAACCGGCTCAGGGTCCGACAGCCCTTCATCCCTGGATTGGGACAGTCATCCAGGTCCGGTCCCGGGAAAGACCGGACTGGCTCCGAGGAATCGTTAGGGCCTGTGGCAGTGCGGATGAATGCCTTGCGCTCGATGTAGTTCTCGATCAGGGGTCTGTTACGACAGAGCAGATCGGTCCGCTCCATCCAACCCAGGGGCTTTGCGTCGCCTGGCCGTTTGATCTGGATCCGCCCGCCGGCCGGATCGGCACTCAGGGTCACCGGCTCGACAAGCTCACCGAAGGTCCTACTGGAGAGAGAATCACCGCCTGATGGGGACGGGTAGACCGGTGCCCCATGACGCAGGATACGCAGGGGCAACGTCTCGTTGATCTTGGTCGGATCGTCCGGGTAAGTTCTAAACTTATATCCGGTACAACTCCCCTCCCCAGGTACCGCCCCTACCCGTGCCGCGAACAGCAATAAAACCGGCAGGATGTATAGAGTTCTCATTCCTTTCCCCCTGGTCATTTGTCCTGGCTGGCCATACGGAATGCGAGGCTCTTTTTATTGACGAAATCCCGAGCCGCACCATAATCGGCCGGATCGCCCATAGTCGCCCCGCAGGACTTGCCCACTCGGTCGGCGTCAATTACAAAGCGCCTGTTCGATCCTCTGAATGATCAGATGCAAACGTTTCTTTCGGTCCTGTCGCAGCTCCTTACAGGCCACGTCCATGGCCCGCCAGGTGGCACAACTGCCTGCGGTCAATACCTGGATATCAACCCCTTCCTGTTGCCAAATCCGGATTAGTCCGAGGCTGGTCGCGGCAATGCGCCGATAGAGCTCATCGCGGTTGTCGATTTCCTTCAGGCCACTGCCGTCGGTCAGATAGAGGATGGATCGGATCCGGTTGGCGGCAAACGCCGGATCCAGGGTGACAAGGCCTAGATTCTTCAGCGCATCGAGGTTTTCGGATCGGAAGCGCAGACGCGCGATCTTGGCGCGGATAGAGATTTCCCCATCCTCGGCTAGGTTCGGTAGATCCTCACAGGTCAGGACCCGGTCGAGACGTTGGTCCTCACCAATGCTCAAGAGGTCGAAGGGGACCCTCGATCCGGATTGTTTCATCCGGACCAGGCGTTCCCGCAGGACGTCCTGAAGATCCTTCCCGATGGGATCGAATATCTTTGATAGGGCGATCAGGATCAGCCGGCGGTGCACACCGCATCGGAGGAGTTTGAAATCCAGTACCAACTGGTTCCGGGTCCGGTTCAAAACTGGCCGGGTACAGTAGTTGATCTTCTCCGGACCGCGCATCAATCGGGCCCAATCGCACGGGCCCTTGGAGCGGCCAGTGAAGGCATACCGGGCATAATCCCAGTAATCCTGCGACTTGGTACCACCAACGCAGGCATCCCGTGTCGGATACCAGTGTACTTCCAGGGAATCGTCGAACTTAATCGTTGGTAGTGTCTTGGGAACGACCGGATAGGCACGTCGCGCCCCGTTTTCTGTCCATGCTGCTAACGGTTTGGACCTATCTGTTGCAGGGTCCCAACCGATCTTGAGACTGGTCTCAAATGCAGGATTTTTGGGCCTATGTTGCTCCAACCGGAGCTCGAGGCGTTGGGGAAGGGGCTGATTCGTCGGCCAGTCGACCTCTGTGAAGGTGGGTAGAGAGCCTTCGGTCCAAGAATACTTGATCGACTTTCCATCCCCACCGGAGAAGATAAGCTCTACCGGCTGGTATGCAGGTTCAACGGCGCAAGGATTTTTCGTGTTGGCTGGTTTACTGAGCCAGGGATCATTCGGCGGAAAGGGACGGCTGGGCCGCAACCGTCCTTTCAGATCGATCGTATCGCCAGCCACCGCTTCCTCGGCCTTAATCTCGATTGCCTCGATCAGTCCCGGCCATACCAAGTCGACCGTCCTAGCCGCTTGGATCGAACAACGACCTTGGGTCGAATCGACTGTGCCGAGATCGCAACCCCGGATCGGAGCGCCCCAAGACGGAGGCCAATGGATCTCGACTAAGGAATTTGATTGCAATCTATTAATGAGAACAGCAAAACTAATAATAAAAACAATAACTAAAACAATAACTAAAACAATAATTAAAATGAGCTTGATGAGAAATGATATCTTGACCCAAAGAGATTGAATCTCTGTCTTAACATATTTCTTGATAACAACGATAACAATGATGGTGATAGCAATAAGAACGACAATAAGACCAATAGGGGGAGTGATGATAGGAGCAATAATAGTAATGACGTTAGCAATTAATTCAATAATCCCTGCTATATTAGAAATCAGTGTATTAAGAGTCACTATCTTTCTCCAAAAAGATTTCTACAAATCCTTATGTTCTGACATGGTTCATGGTGATCTTTGTATCTTGATCTATAGGGAATCGCCTAGTACACCGTTTCAGCATATTCTACATGTTCAGAAGGTCGGTAACATGCGAAAGGTGATTTTGTGATAAGGCATGTAATATGAAAAATAGGCTGAAACCGTGGGCTAGGGGCTGTTGACATTTAGAAGGTCCGCACAGCGGACCCTACGCTAACCGCTTGTTTGACTGTAGGGTCCGCTGTGCGGATCACCTGCGTGTTGCAACCATTTTACAGGTGAAAAACAGTCGGTTAGATTTAAATATCAACACCCCCTAGTACCTAGACATGATTTCTGATGCCTGCCGTCCCAGGGACAGGGCGGATAGATCCTTGCGGTTCGAAAATCTTCGTACCCGGTTCATCCTCACAGGCGCGGAAAACACTCTGACACATGCTTGCCTCCTATTCATCAATGCCCTCGTCGGGGACACGTACCAATCGGAAGCCCTGCCTGAAAAATCCGTCTTTGACATGGTCGGATCCCAGACAGGTTGCCGCGGGTACCGAGGCATTTTTTCCATCGTCCTCATTCTCTTTCCGCCATTCGCTACCAACCGAGACGCGCCCCTTGTTGTCGCACGGATCCTCGGTCCATTCCAGCATGCCCCACTGGAACTCTCCATAAAAAAAGTCCCTTTCCGGGTCGTCGTTCGCGTGTGCCAAGGCCATCACTGCCTGACGCCATTCGGCAAGGGTCGGCAGCCGATACTGGCAACCGTCCTTTGCGGTTGCCGTAATCCATCTCCCGTAATCCTGTGCTACGGCCCAGGGGATATCTACAGCCGGATCGTGATCACCGGCGATCTTCCAGGTCGAGCCCTCCAGACTCTTGAGGAAGGATTGTCGTGGTCCACTCGCCACGTAGTCTTTGAACTCGGAGACGGTTATCGGTCTTGTCTGGATTTGGAAAGACACGGACAGCCCGGTAGGAACATCGCCGATCCAGTCCTTGTGAGATAGGGATGCGTTTGGATTGACTGATAAGAAACCTAGTTTATCATTCGCCAAGCAGGTGACCGGTGGATCTCCGCTATGATCGAACGGGCCTCTAAAATAATTCCCGATGCGATTAAGTGTGGTGTCTATTTCATCTTTGTCTGGCTGATAGGAGAAACTCACAATACCAAGGATGACACCAACCACTATCGCAGAAGACCATATTTTTACTAAGGAAGGCCGTATCTTTTTCCAGAGAGATCGAAGCTCTATTTTGTTGAGATCCAGCTTATTAACTAAGTCATAAATAGTAATAAGGCTTGCAATCAATCCAATAAAAGCCACTATATATCCAATAAAAGCCACTATATTTCTCCAAAAAAAACTCTCCGAATCTTTATGCTCCGACAAGGTTCGGAGTGACCTTTGTGTCTTAATCCAAAGGGGTTGCCTCGTACCTGAACACGGTTTTCTGACCGATTGGCATCTATCTCATTCCCCATGAAAGGTGGGGAGCAAGAAATGTACCCCGATATTGGAGGTTGGATTCCGGCTATCCCGGCCGGAATGACGCAGCAAGGTCTGAATAGTTACGGCGATCTCCAGAGCTGCCGGATTGTCCCTCTATGCCAGATGTCCCCGAAACGTGTCAAGCTCGGTCGTGTCACCGAAATAATGTGTGATGCTTAGCGGTGTGCCGTGCCTGACAAAGGCTGGTCACCGTCAGGTCGAGCACTGCGCGATACCGGCCCTCGGCTCGATTACCGGCCAGGCCGGGCGCGTCTTTGCCTAATCTACCTGAGCAGCTGCCTCGAAACTAGCTGGCGTCATCGCGCTTGCGTGGTCACTCGCTTTTTGCTTCCATCCCCCCATGACCAACCGC
>NZ_SMSC01000052.1:0-9349 GCF_004359955.1 Candidatus Thiosymbion oneisti | reverse complement strand
ATACCTCTTGGCCGACGAATTTTATTTAGGGCTGTTCGGAGTCCAAGATCCACGCTGGGTTACCAGCCCCATTCTCCGGATACCCTGTTGCCGCGTCCGGCCTTCCACAAGTAGTAGCGCTCGAAGGCCTTTTTGGCCCACAGCCAACGTCGGCCCGCACTGACACGGGCAAGGTTGCGTGGCGGACGGAAGGGGTCCGCCTCGATTAGAGCTGCCCGATCGCCCATGTCCAGGATACATTCGGCCCGTAGCGGGTGGGCCATCTTTCCTTCACCCCGCACCTCGGCGGCGATATTGTGAGCGGCCATTGTTGCCATCTGCTCTGTCATATGACCGGTCTTGGGGAAGTTCACGGGAACCGGCAGATCGTCGACGGGCGGAAACGCCACTGCGACCCCGACCGCGTAGATATGGGCCACCTCCTGATGCCGATAGTGTTCATCCACCGGCACGAAGCCCTTGGGATTGGCAAGACCGGGTGACGCGGCGATGGCCCGCACACCAGCCAGCGGCGGGATAATGAGTGAGAATGCGGATTCAAAGCTGGTTCCGTCGTCGAGCTCCACTGCGGAGTCGGTGAGCTTGGATACGGCCACGGAGGTAAAATAGGGAATATCTCTCTGCTCGAATTCTCCTTCGAGGAACTGCCGTGCCCGACCTACTCCGGCTACGCCGAAATGCCCGAGAAACGGCTCAGGGGTAACGAAAACGATGGGCACCTGGTGGCGCATGCGCCGCCGACGCAGAAGGTAGTCCACCTGGAAGAGAAACTCGTAGGCTGGACCGATACAACTCGCCCCGGGTGCACAACCGATAACCATCGGTCCGGGGGCTTCCAGAAACGTCCGCAACGCATCCCTTGCCTCTTCTGTCTCCGGCGGCGACATCAGCGAATGTCCGGGACCGTCGAACGGTCCGAGACCGGGAACGGCCTCGTTGGCACTGCGGTGTCCCGTGGCGATGACAAGCCAGTCGTATGAATAGGTCTCACGGTCGGTGAATACCTGCCGGGATTCGCGATCGATGTGCGATGCCGTAGCCTGCACAAACTCGATCCCCTTGCGCTCGAGGGGCCCAGCGAGCTCAAAGCGGATCTGTTCGAGGCTCCGGGACCCTGTTGCCACCCATGGCAGGGATGGAATGAAGGTGAATTGCGGCTCCTTGGAAATGAGTACGATATCGCACTCACGGACTGAGAGCCGTTTGCGTAATTCATAGGCCGTTGTCAGACCGCCGAACGATCCGCCCAGGATAACAATCTTCATCTTCGGACTTCCTCGATCTGTGAGCCGCAATTCAGCCTTGTCGTGAGGTAAGCGGGACAGCTGGGACGGCGTTAGAACACCAGGACCTTATCTGCTTCCAGCGTACGCTCGGTGAGCTCGTCCATCGTGCTGCGGCGCGCGCCTTCGACCAAATCCTCGTCGGTAAGGCCGCGCGCATCCATGCAGGTACCGCAGAGCAGCACCTCACCGCCGCGAAGCACCGACTTCACCATCAGCTCCAGGTTGTAATAACCTTGTGGCACCTTCTGGCCATGCCGGGTGCAAGCCACCGCATCTGCCATTAGGAACACCGTCACCTCCGCCCCCTTTTTGGCCAAGGTCTTGGCGAGACGCAGGCCGTTGTAGCTGCGCTCGGTGCCATAGGGGGGGTCATTGAGAATCAGTAGGATTTTCATATAAAGTCGCTCCTATTTTGAACGGGCATCTGCGAAGGGTCGGCGTACCGCTCCATTCACCCCACCCACGGAAGAAAGAGCGGCGAGGAAGGTGAGTAACGCCGTCGGTGGTGGCGGTCGAGTTCCACGAGTTCCAAAGGAACCACGACCGCGAAGAACTGAAGAGCGCAACAGCCGCGGACAGCGGCTGCATAGGGCCTGAATGATAAGGAGACAATTCAGTTGCTCTTCTTTACTCTTAGGTCCCGCTGCTGACACTCCGATTTTATACTGGCATCAATGCGATCAAACTTTCAACCATTGCATGTCGCCAAAGGGGAGAAAAATGACCAAACCATCAATTACCCTAACGGTGCTTTGTCTGTTGGTCGCCGTTTCGAGTGTGGCACTGGGCGATTTCGAGCTGACCGACAATATCCGTGTCAACGGATTCCTTCAGAATCGAACGGCGTTCAACCTCGACGAGGATCCCTATATCGGCGAGGAGGCCTGGAGCTCGGACAGGTCCTCCGCTCACGCGGCGGGAAACGTTCTGAGGTTTGAGAATGCCGCGCGTCTGTTCTTCAACGGCGAGCTGGGCACGGCGGCCTCCTGGCATGCCGACATCAATCTGATCTATGACACCCAGGGCGTCAACCAATACTGGCGTGGGCATGAGAACTATACCCAGTACGATTATCTGCGCGAGCTCTATCTGGATACGGAGCTCGCCGGCATCGACCTGCGGCTCGGCAAACAGCAGCTGGTGTGGGGAACCGCCGACGGGATCAAGCTCCTGGACATCATCAACCCCACCGACTTTCGCTGGTGGAATCAAGACCCCATGGAAGACGCCCGCATCCCGGTCTGGATGGCCGTAGCGGAACGCAATCTGGGCAGCAACGGCAACCTCCAGGCCGTGGTCTCCCAGCGCCGGCAGAACATCATTCCGGGGCTGAGAAAGGGCGAGCACGGGGTGCGGTCCGTGGCCTTCGTGCCACCGTCCGGGCCCTCCGCGCCCCCGGGCGCGGACAATTCGCGGTTGTTCGGGACCGACCAGGGCCATGCCTTCATCATGAAAGGCGTGGATACCATCACCGGCAAGGTCAACGGATTCGCCAACATCGGCGCCGCCATGGGGGCGGTGACCACCACCTTCTACGGCGACGGCTTCCTGCCGATGCCGACGAGCACCTTTACCAATCCCCTGGGCGGGCTCAATCCGGCGCTTCCCGAGCTCAACACCGTGGGCTCCTTCACCAATCTGACCGCGGCCCAGACGCCGGCCGCCTGCCGCGGCGTCAATGGTGCCGCCTGCCTGAAGAACTTCACGGAATTCACCAACGGCAATATCACCAACCTCACGGACGCCGACCCGGTTACCGGGGCGGGTTGGGATACCGCAAATCCCGATTCGACCTGGGAATACATGCCGAACACCACCCTCGCGACCTTTGCCGCCTTTACCGGCATGACCACCAGATACCAACGGGACTATCCAGGCGACACCGACGTCAATCTGGGCCTTCGCTACCGCGGGAATCTGGATAACGGCCTCAACTTCAGCCTCAACTACCTGTATGCCTATGATCCCAACCCTGCCGTGCAGATCCACTGGGCGGACCCTAACACCGGCGAGAAGCTCCAGGTGGTCGATGTGACCTACCAGGGCCCTGCCGGGGAATTGCACACCTTGCAGGTCAAGAACAGCGCCGGTAAGTTCTACGGCGCGCCCGCCGTGGATTACAGCGAGGTCGGAAATCGTGCCGGGCTTACGGATGTGACTGCCGCCAACTATGCCGGATCGGCACCCCAGCTGGTGTTCGAGGAGACCCTGAACCGTATCCACAACATCGGGGCCTCCTTCGACTATGCCTGGGACTTGGATTTAGGCGATGCCCCGGTGGTGCTGCGGGGCGAGTTTCTGTACCAGAAGGACGTGCTGAGCCCGGTCATCGACCGCCATGCCCTGAGCTACGGGCACCTGACCGAAGCACTCAAGATGGAAAAGGGAGATTATTTCAAGTATGTGCTCGGCGCCGACTTCACCTTCTTCACCAATCTGGCGGTGAGTGGGCAGTTCATCCAGTTCACCAACCTGGATTACGTCGACGAGGTCCGATCCAGGGACCCGGTGACAGGCCAGAAATTCAGCCGCTACACAGGCGATCAGGCGACCCTCCACCTCGACAACGGGCTGAAGCGGGGTTACGAGCACAAGCGCTTCGGCTCCCTGTTCCTGTCCAAGCCCTTTGGTCCGTCGCAAGAGCACCGCATCAACAACATCGCCATCTTCGAGGAAGGCGGCGGCTGGTGGAATCGCCTGGATCTGGAGTACACCATCCGCGACGAGCTGCTCGCCACCCTGGCCTGGAACCACTACTGGGGCAGCGAAGACACCCTGTTCGGACAGTTCGGCAAAGCCTCGAACATCCAGCTGGGCATCAAATACCTGTTCGAATAACCCCCATTGGGCTGGTATACCTTTCGGAGCTTCTGAATACGTTGGGAACCCTGGGGACTGCTGACATAATTGTCGTGCCAACCGCTAATGGGACAAGATTCACAGGATTTCCAGGATTAACAGGATGTTATAATTGACTATTCGGAAAAATAATTCTGGAAATCCTATGAATCCTGTACCAAACGATATTGGAGGTAAACATGGGACGAATAATTGCACATGTCTCCGTCAAAAATCTTTTCGATCCCGAATCTGTTGTTCGTTGTGATGCGTTAGTCGATACAGGCTCGGCGCATATGGTGTTTCCAACAGCCTGGAAAGAAAGGCTCGGCAAACTCAATACAATTCGAGAAATCGATTGTGAGACCGCAATCCAACAATTAGTGAAAGGTGAGGTCTGCGGCCCGGTAGAAATCAAAATCGAGGGGTTCGATCCCGTTTATAGCGAGATTCTGTTTCTTGACATGGAACCGGAAGATGGTGTTTATGAACCATTAATCGGTTACATTATTCTTGAACAATCCCAGATAGCCGTTGATATGCTGGGACACAGACTGATTCATGTTAAGCAGGCAGATCTGAAAAAATCATAGCCCGCGTAGGGCGGATAAGCTTGCGCCATCCGCCGTATGCCAACCACCTCCGTCGCCTTGGCCTGACCCGACCTACGGGCTGCCACCCGCCACCATCCGGCGGGTGACGGCGCGCCCACCGCCGCGGCAATCGCGGCGGCTGGCGCACGCGCCTGACCCGCCCTACAAGCTCCGCTCGGGACAAGGTTTCATGACGCTGGAGCGTCTGGATTCGCTCCCACGCTGGAGCGTGGGAGCCAGAGAACGAATATTTCCAGCAACGCCTGGCGGCGATCGACCAGCTGATCGCGGAGCGGCGGTGAGACTTCGGTGCGCACTCGCCCTTTTTCACCGCATGAGCCAAACCGTCCCTTGGTGGGTCCGAGTGCCTCGTTTCATCAAAATTTTATGGTAAAACCAGTTCCTGGCATCTCGACCGCAGGGAGCTGTCATCCCGAGCGTAGCGAGGGAGCTTCGGCGATAAGACAACCACTAAAGTTACAAGATTTCTCGCTTCGCTCGAAATGACAACAAGCAAAACGCAAATCGGTCGCAATCGGCCACTATCATCGACCATTCTTGGTCCATTTGCGCTCATTTGCGTTTATTTGCGGACAAATTTTCCGTTTCCCTCCGAATAAAAAGCGGCCATGCCAGACCCCCAAATGCCTAATCCCGTCCGGAACCAAGAACGCCTGGCGGATCGCTATGCCCGTTTCGTGATCCGCCGGCGGCGGTTCTTTATCTTCTCGATCCTCACGCTCACCCTGGTCCTGTCCTGGTTCATCAAGGATCTGGATGTCCGCAACGACCCGGATACCCTGCTGCCGCCCGCCAACCGCTATGTGGCGACCAACGCCTACACGGAGCGACACTTCGGCATGGGCAACCTCATGGTGTTCGCCCTCGAAGTCAAGGCGGGGGACATCTATCAACCCTGGTTCATCAATAAGATGCAGGCGTTGCACTGGCGGTTGGAGTCCCTACCCCATTCCCGACCCGAGAACTTCATCGATCTGGCGGCGAAGAAGATCAAATACATGGGGGCCGACGCGAACGGGCTGGTCTTCAAACGGTTGATTCCCACCGCCGGCATCAGCGAAGACGACCCGGCGCTGGCACGGACTCAGCTCGCCTTCCTCAAGGCGGGCATCGAGACCAACCCGGTGCTGGCGCCGATGCTGGTCTCGATGGTGACGCCGGAGGGGGAGAAATGCGCCTTCGGCGAGTATGAGCAACGGCAGTGCGTCGCCAAGGCCGCCTACATCATTGCCGACTACACGGACGGGGTAAAAGAAATTTACCTGCCCTGGGTCAGGGAGGTGCGGGCCATCATGGAGGAATTCGCCGCGGACGACCGGGTCGAATTGCTGGTAGCGGGCGAGCCCTATTTCCTGGCCTGGATGTTGCTCGACCTGCTCGAACACTGGTGGCTGTTCGTCCTGTCCCTCCTGATCGCCGCCGCCGTCCTCTGGTACGAGTTTCGCAACTGGCGCGGCGCCCTGTTCCCCCTCCTGGGGGTCGGTGCCACCATCCTGATGACGCTCGGGATCATGGGTCTCACCCAGTTCAAGCTCACCACCATGATGGTCCTTACCCCCATGCTCCTGCTCGCCATCGGCATCGGGCACTCGGTACAGGTCGCCCGGCGCTTCATACAGGAGCAGGCCAGATACGGGGATAACCGGCGTGCGGCCCAGGCAGCCATCGGCCACACCATGATCCCCGCCACCCTCTCCATCATTACCGACATGGTGGGCTTTGCTACCCTGTCCACGGTGGACATCTCCTTCTATAGGGCCTATGCCTATTTCGGCATGTTCGGCATGCTCACCCTGCTGTTCACCACCACCACCCTGATTCCGCTCCTCATGCTGAGCTTTCCGTGCGCGCGGGCCGGGATATCCGACACGCACACCTGGGGGCATAAGGTGGGCGGCCCGCTGGCCGGCCTGCTGACCGGTCCCGGTAAGTGGCTGCCCATCGGCCTGGTGGCGGTGATCCTGGTCGTATCCGGCCACTACACGCGGATTACGGAAGGCACCCTGGACGACCCCATGCCGGGCGTGGAGAAGGGCATCGATTACTCACGCGCGGCCTTCAAGCGGGAATCCGACACCATCGACCAGCTGCTCGCGCTCAACCGGATCATGCCCGGCGTCATCTCGGTGACCATCCCCATCCGCGGCAAGGAACCCACCGTGCCCGAATGCGTCACCGATTTCTATCCGGAAGCGCTACTCGCGATCCAAGACAAGCAGGCAAGGCAGGCCGCCTGTACCGCTCAGAAGGAAAAGCTGGGCTGTTGGGACGCGGAGGTCTGCGGGGCCCAGGGGGTCTTCAATAATGCAGCCGTCCTGGCCGACATCGAGGCCATGGAGAACTGGATGCGCAATCATCCCGCGATCGGCTTTACCGGCTCCTATGCCCAATACGTGCGTCTGGTCAATATGCTGTTGGCGGCCGAGCCGGGAGAGCAGCCGCGTATCTCCGACCTGCGCATCCCGACCCTGGCCTATCTGAGAGCCATGGACCCGGACGACGACCGGGACCCGGACGCGATCGTCCAGCTCTTCAACGGCCTGCTCGAGACCATGACCGAGGAAGGCGATATGGACGCCTTCGTGGCCAGAGATTGGAACCGGGGCGTGATCATGGGCTTCATCAACACCATGCACCCCCAAGAGACCCACGCGGTTACCATGGTGATCCAGGATTATGTGGAGGAGCACAAGAATGACCTGGGATTCAGGCAGGTCCACTTCGGCCTGCGCTGCCGGGACACCAGCTGCGATGTGGGAGCGCCGGCGGCAGCGGGGGCGGACTATGTCCGGCCCGGCATCGGCGGCTTCCTGGGCGCCACCGAAGCGACCCGCGAAGTGGCCCTGGACAATTGGCTCACCGGCCCCTTGCTGACGGCCGCCGCCGTATTCGTGATCGCGGCCCTCATCTTCCGCTCCCTGCTGGTCTCAGGGATCCTGATGGTGATGCTGCTCATTACCCTGTTCGCCCAGTATGGTCTCGGGGGCTACCTGACCTCCGTACAGAACTGGTCCGGCAACCTGGCCTTCCATGTCCAGGTAGCCCTGTCTATCGCTATGGGACTGGGGATCGACTACGGCATCTACATGCTCTCGCGTCTGCATGAAGAAATGCGGGCCAGCGGCAACGACTGGGCGATCGCCCTCCGCCGGACCCTGGATACCACCGGCTCCGCCGTGCTGATCTCGGTCGTGGTCTTGATCGCCGGCTTCATTCCCTTGATGAACACCCATCTCGCCAATACCTGGAGCGTGAGCCTGTATATCAGCGTCGCACTGGTCATCGACGTGATTGCGGCCCTGACCCTGCTGCCCCTGATGGTGCGTTGGCTAAAACCCCACTATGTGTTCGGCAGTGCCCATAACACGTAGGATGCGGTGAGCGCGGTGGTTCTGAGCTTATCGGACAGTGCATACCTTCCCCGCGCGAACCGCATCGATTAGAGCCAAGGCGCCGAGGTGACAGACCTTTGGTCAACCCATGCGCTGTGGCCGTCCTTAAGGGAAAACAACGAATCACGCGCATCCTCGCGCATGGATTCGCGCTGATGCGCGCGATGCGTCGTTTCTCCCCTTTTTTGTCGACCGCTAATGCTTAACTTAATGGCATTGGATTGTGCCCACCGCCGATTCACCTAGCTTCAATTCTGAACCGCAAAGGCGCAAAGGGTAAAGCTCAACGTATTTGAGCATAGGAAAATACGGGCAGGATGGGGTGAGCGCAGCGAACCGCATCTTTGGAGTGCGCACGCCCCGGGGAAGGATTTCTTCGCTCACATCAGGCTGACGGCAAGCGGAACCGTCAGAGCAATCCTGAATGGGTAGTGGTTAAGCTTTAAATGGAAACATCGCCACTCGCAGTGGGTTGGGCACGCCCCACGCAGCACCCCCTCTCCCTCCGAGGGTATCGCAAAAGTCGGTAGTGGTTAATATCTAAGTTGTAACATGACCAACGGCACTGGCCGCTATGCCCCCTCTCCCTTCCGGGAGAGGGTTGGGGAGAGGGGATCAAAAAGATGAACCGCTCTACTTTAACACTTATGAATTTACCACTACCCAAAAGTCCTTTCGAACCACAGAGGACACAGAGCGCACCGAGAAAGGCACCGACCAATTCTCTGCGCTCTCTGTGTCCCCTGTGGTTTAGACTTCACAGACCGGCAGCTGATGCCACCGTTTTTGCGACACCCTCCCGGCGGGAGCGGGGCTTTTGCGACACCCTCGGCGGGAGAGGGGCGAAGCTCGTAGGTTGGGCAAAGCTCGTAGGATGCGGTGAGCGTGGCAGGTCTTACAAGGATAGCATCACGAGGAGGCGCGAACCGCATCAATGAACGCCTGGCCAGCGGCAAACCGCATCTTTGGACGGCGGCGTGCCCAACAAATCGTTTAAATATTAACCACTACCCGCGTAGATACTCGTTGGTTTCAAGAGGCCACGGCAATTAGCCGCGTAATACTTCGCTGCGTGGGACCGCCGACATCCTGTCGGCCCGCTTCAATGAGGCCACGGCGATTAGCCGTGGAATACGCGGCAGGTGCGAGTCCGGATCGCCCCCCCGCGGGCTTCAATGCAATGCCATTAAGTTAAGCTTCAAAACCCCTCTCCCGGCGG
>NZ_SMSC01000051.1:0-9577 GCF_004359955.1 Candidatus Thiosymbion oneisti | reverse complement strand
TCCATCATCCGAGGCGCTCGCCAGCCGCTTGCCGTCGGGGCTGAAAGCGACGGCTGTGACACTACTCTCATGCCCGGTGAAGATACGGATGGGCTCGCCGCTGGCGGCATCCCACAATCGCAGGGTGTTATCCCACGAGCCGCTCGCCAGCCGATTGCCGTCGGGACTGAAAGCGACGGCTGTAACTACGCTCTTATATCCGGTGAGGGTGCGGATGGGTTGGCCGCTGGCCGCGTCCCACAAGCGCAGGGTTCCATCATACGAAGCGCTCGCCAGCCGGCTGCCGTCCCCACTGAATGCCACCGCTGTGACGCTGCCCTCATGTCCGGTGAGGGTACGGATGAGCTCGCCGCTGGCCGCGTCCCACAAGCGCAGGGTTTCATCATACGAGCCGCTCGCCAGCCGGCTGCCGTCCCTACTGAATGCGACGGAGTTGACATCGCCCTCATGGCCGGTGAGGGTGCGGATCAGCTCGCCGGTGGCCAGATTCCACAGACGCAGGGTTCGATCAGACGAGGCGCTGGCCAATAGCTTGCCGTCGGGGCTGAAGGCGACGGTTGTGACACTCCGCTCATGCCCGGTGAGGATACGGATGAGCGCGCCGCTGGCGGCATCCCACAAGCGCAGGGTTCCATCATTCGAGCCGCTGGCCAGCCGCTTGCCGTCGGGGCTGAATGCCACGGCTGTGACCCTGCCCTCATGGCCGGTGAGGATACGGATCGACTCGCCGGTAGCCGGGTCCCAGAGGCGGATCGTTTTATCCTCCGAGCCGCTCGCCAGCCACTTGCCGTCGGGGCTGAAGGCAAGGTCGTTGACATCGGCCTCATGTCCGGTGAGGATACGGATCGGCTCGCCGGTGGCCGCGTCCCACAAGCGCACGGTGTTATCCCACGAGACGCTCGCCAACCGCTGGCCGTCGGGGCTGAAGGCCAAGTCGTTGACACCTTCCTCATGTCCGGTGAGGATACGGATCGGCTCGCCGCTGGCCGCATCCCACAATCGCACGGTGCTGTCCCACGAGGCGCTCGCCAACCGCTGGCCGTCGGGGCTGAATGCGACGGCTGTGACCCTGCCCTTATGGCCGGTGAGGATACGGATCGGCTCGCCGCTGGCCGGGTCCCTCAAGCGCAGGGTTCCATCAGCCGAGCCGCTCGCCAGCCACTTACCGTCCGGGCTGAATGCGACGGCTGTGACCATGCTCCCATGTCCGGTGAGCGTGCGGATCAGTTCCCCGCTGGTCGCATCCCACAAGCGCAGGGTTCGATCAGACGAGCCGCTCGCCAGTCGCTTGCCGTCCGGACTGAAATCCACGGACCGAACCACGTTCTCATGTCCGGTGAGGATACGGATGGGCTCGCCGCTGGCCGCATCCCACAAGCGCAGGGTTCCATCATCCGAGCCGCTCGCCAGTCGCTTGCCGTCGGGGCTGAAGGCCACGGACCAAACCATATCCTCATGGCCGGTGAGGGTGCGGATGGGCTCGCCGGTGACCGGGTCCCAGAGGCGGACGGTGTTGTCCGTTGATGCGCTTGCCAGCCGCTTGCCGTCCGGGCTGAATGCTACCGAGGTCACTGATTTGTCATGCCCCGTCAGCTTGTGCAGCGGTCTGCCGGTGGCCGCGTCCCAGATTCGAATGCTGCCATCGGATTGACCCGTTGCCATCTGCTTGCCATCGGGTGACCAGGCAATATCATTGGGCGTACTATTTAATTGAGGTGTCGGCGACTGCCAGCGCTCCCGGAATGCGCCCGCAATCCGGGGATCCGTCAAGCGATCCATGCCCTTCGGTTGCAAGCCGGGCTTGCCTTGGATCGGCTGGCGTTGGGCCTGGAGTGCCCGCAGCAATACCCGCTGGTAATCGCCGGTATGCTCGGTGTTGGAGGCGCGTTCGAGCCAGAACAGGGCCTTTTCTTCATGGACACGGGCCAGGTTGATACTGGCCTTGAGTAATTGGTCTTTAGCCCGGTTACGCTCGAACTCGGCGGCATTGCGTTGAGTCTCGGCATCCCGACGTGCGCTTTCGGCCTGCTCCGCAGCAAGCGTTGCAGTCTGCTCCGCCGTCTCCGCAATCTGGGTCTTCTCCTGTGCATCGTTCCAGAGGTGTAAGGTATAGCCGGCCAGGAGCAGCATCAGCACGGCCAGGACGCCCAGGCCCAGACTCCAATTAAGGGCAGTACGGCGTGCCCGCCGGTCCTGCTCGGATTTTTCCTGCGCCAGCTTGGCATTTGCCTGTTCCTGCTTGGCCCGTTCCTGGAGCAATCGTTCGCGTTCGAGGCGTGCCTGCTCGCGCTCGATACGTGCCTGCCGGCGCTCGCGGTGCTCCTGGATGCGGAGCAGGCGACTTTCCTGCAAGAACGCCAGGGCCGGTTGGAAGCCAGGCCGATAGCGTTCGGCCCAGGCCGCGGTGGGCTGCTGTCGCCGCTGCCAATCGATGGCCTCTTGCAGCGCCGCGTCCCGATAGAAACGCGGTTCGGCCTCGCTGTGCTTGCCGGCGGTCTCGGCCAGCCGGCGGTAGATATCGGTATCTGCGGTCTCCTGATCCACCCATGTCCACAAGTTCTTCCACTGGCGGATCAGGCTCTCGTGGGAGATGTCTATCATGGGATCCCGATCCCCGGACAGCACCAGAAAATTACGACCGCTCTTCTCTCCCCCTTGGCGAAAGCAGTCGATGACATGCCTGATCTGCGGCTCGGTCGCGCCGGTGATGGCACAGAGCTGGCTCAGGCGGGTGGGCCGGCGGATGCGGCGATTGCCGAGGTCCACCTCGGTGAGGGCCTGGAACAACCGCCGCGCCAAGTCTTGGTCCTCGCCCCTGAGCTCCTTCAGGGCCTCGTCGGCATGGGCATTCAGGGCGCCACGGATGGTCTGTATCTGCTCGTAGTGCCGGAGGTCGATGGGACCCTGGTCATGCGGCCCGTCCGGTGATGCCGCCGAGTGTTCAGACCAGGCGTCCCAGCAGCGCATGAGGACATGCTGCAGGATGGGCAGGTCATCCCGGGTATCCAGCCGTTCGTTCAACAGCCGGTCCACTAATCTCGGCGCGATGCGTTCGCCGGTCAGGTGGACCGGGCCAGTGATGGCCTCTCGGCGCTGGACCCGGGTCAGGCGTGGCACCAGGAATTGGCCGCGGTTGATGGCCTGCGGCAGGCCGGTGAAGGCGTCGCAGTCGCCGATGAAATCCGAGCGCATGGTGATGACGCAATAGACCGGCAGCCGGTCGCGGCTCGCCAGCTGCAGCAGCAGATCGACAAATGCCTCGGCCTCGGCGCGGCGGGTGGCCGCCTGGGTCCCGGCCCCCTGGGTCTCGATTGAGTCCTGACCGAAACGGAAGAGCTCCTCGAACTGGTCGACCAGCAGCAGCAGATTGGTGTGGTCGTCTTTCAGTGTGGGCCCGAGGCATTCCAGGGCCGCCTCGACGCCTTCTTCCAGCAATTGGTCGGCGAGCCGAGTGGCTGCGTCCGGGTCCCCCCCGGTCGTCGCCAGCAGGGCCACGGCCAGGTGCATCAGGGGCGTCTCGCCGGGCTTGCAGGTGGCGATGCGCCAGCGGTCCCGGTCCTGGACCAGGAAGCCGGCCTCCAGGGCCGGGATCAGCCCGGCCCGGATCAGTGAGGATTTGCCGCAGCCGGAGCTGCCCACCAGGGCCAGGAAGCGGCTCTGGTGTAGGGAGGTGAGCAGGGCTTGGATCTGGGCATCGCGGCCGAAGTAGTAGAGGCTGTCCGCACGCTCGAATGGCCGCAGACCGACAAAGGGGTTGGACGCCAGTGGTTGGCCTTCTTCCCGTCCCTCCTCGCCCTGTGGTCTTGCAGTATGCTCGACTAGGGCCTCCACGATGCCGGCGACATCGGTATTGTCCAACACCCGCATCTGGATCCGCGGCGGCAGCGATGATTGGAGTTGCCGGATCTCGCTGCCTAGGTGGTCCCGCAACCGCCATACCCAGAGGGTATCGAGCGCCATGTCCTCGATAGGCTGGGCGGCGGCTATCCTGACGGCGCGTTCGATACGGCTGCGGACCCACTTCGGATCGACCTGGCCGTACAGCACGATCAGCTCGCGCGCGTGTTCGACGCGCTGCTCGAAATCGGTCCAGCGGTCGGCAGGCTCGGCGCCGTCATGGGTCACTGCCAATTTCAGCGCCGGCACCCGGTGTTTGAGATTCGTCTCCAGCTTGAAGCCCTGGTGTTGGTCGATAGGATGCGGATCGATGACGATGGTACGCTTCGCCTGCGTATCAGCCTGGTCGGTACGGAGCCCGGCGAGCTGCTCCAGGACGTCCTCGATCAGCCGCACCGGGCTGCTGCGCTGGAGCTGATAGCCGGCACCGGAGCGGGCGTCGGTCTCGAGGGCCCGTAGCCAGTCCCGATGGTCCGCATCATCCAAGACAGCGAGGTCGAGGGAGTCCGGCAGCCAGAACAGGGAGCGGGCGGGTGCCGCCTGGGCGAGCTCGGCCTGGCGGCGCGAATAGCTGTGCTCACCACCGTCTATTGCTCGGCCCGGCCAGCCGTCGAGCAGATGGATGCTCAGCTCGACCTGCTCCAGGGCCCGCTGCACCGCGGTGTCATGCTCGGCGGCCGGGTAGGGCGGCGGGATCGGCTCGGCGATGCGCGCTCGGTCGCCGATTTCCGCAATGAGCCGTTTACGCAGCTTGGCCTGGCTATCCGGTACGTCGGCAATCAGGATCTCGGGCAGCCGATCCCCGGCGGGTTGGTCGGTCGGCGACGGCTCCGGGCCGTCCTGCGGTGCCGGAAATGATTTGAGCAGGCGGGTCGCGGCATCGACGATAGGCCGCATGGCCGTGTCGTAGCGCGCAGGGTCGGAGTCTTCGATGGGATCGCCGAAGGCGTCCTGGTCATCGGGAGCGTCGTGGAACTTGAAGCCGAGTGTGCCGGCCAGGGGTTCGGTCCAATGGCCTGAGTCGGTCCACTCCTCATGCGAAATCTTGTTGATCAGGATATTGAAGATGCGCCGCTCGCCATTGACGGCAAGCCCGAGTGGTTGCGACTTGGCGGCGGCGACAAACCAGTCGAGCTCCTGCTTGCAATACGCCGAGTTGCGGTAGTTGTGGGAATGGAGGACCACCAGCAAGGCGGTACGGCCCAGATCCTGCTCGATACAGCGATCCAGCTCGGTGGCGCCGGTCAGACGCCGCTGGTCCCACCAGATCTTGAGCCCGGCCAGGCCCCGGCGCTTGCCCAGCCACCACTCCAGATAGTCTACGAATCTTTCTACCCAGCCGGTATCCTGCCCGGGACGCGGCGCGTTATCCCGGTGGCTGAAGCTGATGAAGAGGTCGTAGTCGAAACCCGGCGTGTAGGCCATCTATGGGATACCCAATCTCGCTCGGGGCGCGTCGGCCGATGGGTGGGGAATGGGACACCGCTGCCTGTCCATTTCCTCACCGATGGAAAGGATGCTAGCCGATAATGGACCCTGGGGCCAGCGGTGGGAGGAGACCATTCAGGGCTACCGAATAATCATCACTGCTGAAAATGGTAGCTGGTAGGCTGGGTCGAGGGACGAGACCCAGCAAACCAGGCTTGCCCATAAAAGCTGGGTTTCGTTCCTCAACCCAGCCTACCGCCTACGGCCCTTTTATTAGACAGCCTCTAACCGCCAACGCCGATCAGCACCGAGGAGCTGCGTCCGCAGGAGCGGACAAGCCGGCGTTCCCACCTGTCTGCGTGCAGGGACGCACAGGCAGGCGCTGGAGCGTGGGAACGAGTGCCAGGGGACGGCGGACGGGTCCGACAAACGACCGGCAGCCGTTCATACGCCCTCACCCCGGTGCCCGGACATTGCGGCGGAAGCGCTCCGGGTAACCCTATATACTGTTCCCGTTTTCCGCCCGTGCCGGCCGCCTCCGTCGCCAGCCACCGCCGTCGCCCTGGCCTGACCCGACCTACGGAACAACCATGACCAACCAGCCCGACATCGATCCCCAAGAGACCCAGGAATGGCTCGACGCCCTGGAGGCCGTGTTGGAGAACCAGGGTGTCGAGCGCACCCATTTCCTGATCGAATGCCTTATCGACAAGGCCCGGCGCTCCGGCGCCCATCTGCCCTACAGCGCCAATACGGCCTATGTGAACACCATCCCGATCCAACAGCAGGCGCGCTTTCCGGGCGATCCCGCCATGGAGCGGCGGATCCGCTCCTTCGTGCGCTGGAACGCCATGGCCATGGTGGTCCATGTCAACCGAATCGCCTCCGAGCTCGGGGGCCACATCGCCAGCTTCGCCTCCATCGCCACCCTGTACGACGTCGCTTACACCCATTTCCTGCACGCCCGCACCAAGGATCACGGCGGGGACCTGGTCTTCATCCAGGGCCACTCCGCCCCCGGCATCTATGCCCGCGCCTTTCTCGAAGGGCGCATCAGCGAGGAACAGCTCAACAACTTCCGCCAAGAAGTGGACGGCAACGGCCTGTCTTCCTACCCCCATCCCTGGCTCATGCCGGGCTTTTGGCAGTTCCCGACCGTGTCCATGGGCTTAGGTCCCATCATGGCTATCTATCAGGCCCGCTTCATGCGCTACCTCCAGGACCGCGGGCTGCTCAATACCGAGCAGCGCAAGGTCTGGGCCTTCATGGGCGACGGCGAAATGGACGAGCCCGAGGCCATGGGCGCCATCGCCCTGGCGGCCCGCGAGCGCCTGGACAACCTGATCTTCGTGGTCAACTGCAACCTGCAACGCCTGGACGGGCCGGTGCGCGGCAACAGCAAGATCATCCAGGAGTTGGAGGCGGACTTCCGCGGCGCCGGCTGGAACGTCATCAAGGTCATCTGGGGCGGTTACTGGGATCCCCTGCTGGCGCGGGACAAGGACGGCATCCTGCTCAAACGCATGCACGAATGTGTGGACGGCGACTTCCAGGCCTACAAGGCCAAGGGCGGTGCCTACACCCGCCAGCACTTCTTCGGCAAATACCCGGAGCTGGCGGACATGGTCGCCAATATGACGGACGAGGACATCTGGCGCCTCAACCGCGGCGGTCACGACCCGATCAAGGTCTATGCCGCCTATGCGGCCGCCGTCGCCCATAAGCGCCAGCCGACGGTGATCCTGGCCAAGACGGTCAAGGGCTACGGTATGGGCCGGGCCGGTGAGGGCATGAACATCACCCACTCCCAGAAAAAGATGGGCGAGGTGGCGCTGAAGGAGTTCCGCGACCGCTTCAACATCCCGGTCTCGGACGACGAAATCGGCGCCGCCCCTTTCTACAAGCCCCCCGCCGACAGCCCGGAGATGAGCTACCTGCACCACTGCCGCGAGGCGTTGGGTGGCCCCCTGCCGATCCGCGATACGACGGCCTCCAAGCTTGCCATGCCGGCGCTCGAGGTCTTCCGCCCCCTCCTGGAAGGCAGCGGCGACAAGGAGATGTCCACCACTATGGCCCTGGTGCGGATCATGACCCTGATCGTGCGGGACAAGGAAATCGGTAAATACCTGGTGCCCATCATCCCGGACGAGGCGCGCACCTTCGGCATGGAAGGCATGTTCCGCCAGCTCGGCATCTACTCCTCGGTGGGCCAACTCTACAAGCCGGTGGACGCGGATCAGCTCCTCTATTACCGGGAGGAAAAGCAGGGCCAGGTACTGGAAGAAGGCATCACCGAGGCCGGCGCCATGTCGTCCTGGATCGCCGCCGCCACGGCCTACGCCAATCACGGCCAGAGCATGATCCCCTTCTACATCTTCTACTCCATGTTCGGCTTCCAGCGCATCGGCGACCTGGCCTGGGCCGCCGGCGACATGCGCGCCCGCGGCTTCCTGATCGGCGGCACCGCGGGGCGCACCACCTTGGCCGGCGAGGGCCTGCAACACCAGGACGGCCACAGCCCGGTGGTCGCGGCCACCATCCCCAACTGCATCGCCTACGACCCCGCCTACGCCTACGAGCTGGCGGTCATCATCCAGGACGGCCTGTGCCGCATGTACCAAGAGCAGGAGGACCGCTTTTACTACATCACGGCCATGAACGAGACCTATGTCCAGCCGGCCATGCCGGAGGGCGTGGAGGAAGGCATCCTCAAGGGCATCTACCAGGTACGCACCGGCGCGGCCATGGAAAAAATGGAAAAGCGGGTCCAACTCCTGGGCTCCGGCGCCATCCTGCGGGAGGCCCTGGCCGCGGCCGAGCTCCTGGAGCAGGACTTCGCGGTCGCCGCGGACGTGTGGAGCGTCACCAGCTTCAACCAGCTGCGGCGCGAAGGCATGGAGGTGGAACGCTGGAATCTGCTCCATCCGCAGCAGGCACCCCGGCGGAGCTATGTGGAACAGCAGCTCGGCCCCACCAGCGGCCCGATCATCGCCGCCACCGACTACATCCAAGCCCTGGCGGACCAGATCCGTCCCTTCGTCCCCCGGCGGTACCGGGTCCTGGGTACCGACGGCTTCGGCCGCAGCGACATGCGCAGACAGCTGCGCAAGTTCTTCGAGGTCAATCGCCACTACATCGCGCTGGCCGCCCTCAAGGCCCTGGTCGATGACGGAGAGATCCCCGTGGCCCGGGTCTCGGAGGCCATCGCAAAATACCGGATCGACCCGGAAAAACCCAATCCGGTCACCCTGTAAGCACGATATCGGGATCGAGTAGGGATGACCATTACCTGTTAGGCGCACATTACCCCAAGAGCATTCCGTACTTAAAAAGGGAGAAAACAGCGATGAAAAAGTTTGCACAGGCCATAAATCTTTCTCTAGCTATAAAAATCTGTGTTGTGGCGGCTGTGACTAACATCGGCCTGGCCGCCTGCACACAGCAGAATAACAATGCAGCCAATCCGACTGCTTTTCAAGAAGCCAAACTAACGTTCTGGCAAAAAGTTTTTGCAGAAGAAAGCTTAATGCGCACTATGCTACTGAATTGGCAGACCCTTAGTCTTCATCTTGACGGTTTGAAGGTTCGGAATTTGCTGGGTTCTTGGACTCCCCCCGAACCGGAATCAAATTCACTTTATCTATTTTCTCCCTTAGAGTTTAGAGATATTTTCGTAAACAGCTATCCCTATCCATCGCCCCACATCATTATGCCTGCCAAAGCAATGGTCTATATAAGGCCAAAGTACTTAAATGACTCACATGACCTAGTATCAATAGTTGGCACAGATAGAATGGGCAATGTTGCTTGCCACATATTTCATAACTGGATAAGTGTTTTCAGCTTAACAACGGCCTATCGAGGCATACCGAAATTTGCGCAGACAATGACTCACAACCTAAGTAGCAATCCTAGTGTGCTCGCTACGGGTTTAGTGGTATCTGTAAATGGCGATTTTTTCGAAGTGTTAGAGCTTCATTATGCTAAAGACGCAACAATATTGGCCAATCCAATATTTGTTTCGAAAAGTACTTTCAACTTGAGTGGAATGAAAGTTGCCGAATCAGACGTGATTGGGCAGAAGGAAAAAGATTATTTCTTTATTTGGCCTACATTTGTTTGGCCTACTTTTTCTTTCGGTTCATAAGGCTATAGATGAATAAGTAATGGGAAAAGGGACCAGGGCTCAATAGATGGCTCGTTTTTCACAGGTCATTCGCCTAACATTCGGCTGCAAGCGACCCAATGCCGC
>NZ_SMSC01000050.1:0-11270 GCF_004359955.1 Candidatus Thiosymbion oneisti | reverse complement strand
TGCCCGAGCTCGTGATCGATCAGAAATCTGAGCCGCTCCTGGTGCTCGCTGCCTTGCTGGACCGCGAGCAGCTGCACACCCCCAGTAACGACCAAAGACTGACGTGTTCCGCTTCCGATGACGAAGGCGTCGACAATGTTCCAGGTCCGCGGCAGACTCAGGATATTGATGTTGGTCTGGATGGAGAGGACCGAGGCGCGTTTCCTGACGTAGTCTTGCAACACCTCGTTGGCGGGTTGGAGTGTCACCGGAACGGCCTTGCCGTTGATGCGGACGGTCTGGGCCTTCAGCGCCCGGTCGATCAGGACTTCTCGCAGCAGGAAGGTGCTGCCGATAAATCCGATGACCAGCAGCAGGGGCATGACATAGTCCTGTTGAACGTAAACGAGGGACCGGATCTCAAACCCAAACAGGGCCACGAAGCCCAGCAGCCACATGATGAGGAGAAATCCAAAATTCTGCCTGTCATAAGATTCAAACAGCATTTTGTGCTCACTCCAACTATCGCGGTTGCGCGGCACTCTCGGTGAGCCGCGGAGTAGACACACCAGACCCCAACGGACCGGTAACCGCTGGCTGCAACCCGACTTGGGGCAGTTAGGAATTGCCCCCGCTGTTTCGGCCGTGCCGGACCAGTACCTCCGCGATCTTTCGGATCTGCTCCTCGGACAGCTTGATGTCCTTCGCCCCTTTCTGATCCTCTTTAATCTTATTGACGAGCCAGTCGACACCCTTCTCTGCAGCCGATCCAAGGAAATGGACGACGATTGGGATGATAAGTGCCGACACGAACGGTAGCTCACCGACTCCGCCGAAACCATAGATACGAGATGCCGGATCGGCCCCGGCAATGGGTTGCTCGGGATCGTCCTCGAAGTCCTGCCATACCTGGTCGAAAAGTGGCAGCTCGGAAGGCTCCACTTGTTCAACCGCCTTTTTAGCAAGCATTTTCGCGTCGGAGGATGCCATAATCAGGTACTCTAGGTCGTGTTGACATTTAGAAGGTCCGCACAGCGGACCCTACAGTCAATCAAGTGATTAGGGTAGGGTCCGCTGTGCGGACCGCTTGAGCTGGTCGGTCCGAGGCGAAGCCTCGTGAGACTCTGTGTTCTCCGCGTCTTTGCGGTTCAAACAATCTTTGTGCGACCTTCGCGTCCTTCGTGCCTTTGCGGTTCAAACGATTCTGCTGGTAGCTGGTAACTGAAAGTTGGGGTTCGTTCCTCACCCCAACCTACGCGGGCTCACGGCTCATCGGTCTGAGGCGAAGCCTCGCTAGAAACTAACCGGCAGGGCTTTCAATCCATGGGTCCGATAGGATTCTTCCCATTCCAGCGTCTCCGTCTTCAATGCAATCCGCGGCAGGCGACGAATCAATGTCTCAAGCCCGATCTGTGCGGCGGAACGCGTGAGTTGTGCCCCCATGCAATAACGCATCCCATAACCAAAGGTAAGGTACTTATTGGGCTTCCGATAGATATCGAACCTGTCCGGCTCAGGAAATTGGTCGGGGTCACGGTTCGCGGCACCGATCAGAAAGACGATTTTCTGCCCTTTTTTAAACGTCTTACCACGAAATTCAATGTCATCGAGGGCCCTTCTTATCATATATTGTCCTGGGCAATCGTAGCGCAAACACTCGTCCGTCGCCGTGCCAATCAAAGCTGGCTCCGCCTGCAACAGCTGTAATTGATCAGGATGACGGAGTAGCGTAAACATCCCGTTACCGATGACGTGTTGCGGGGCTCCATGACCGGTGAAGAACAAAAATATGCTGTTGGCCAACAACTCATCTTCACTCAGATTCCCCTGAGCGTGCGCCCGGACCATACCCTTGAGCAAGTTATCCTCTGGTTCAATCCAGCTTTGCAGCCGAGCAATCAGGCTACGGAAGTAGCGGGCGAGCTTCAAAAACGCAAAGAGACCACGTTCATCAGTCGTTGGCGGGCTATCCAGATCGATTGAGGTTGAAAGCTCATAGGCCAGGGGCCTGAGCTGTTTACGATCTTCTACAGGGATCCCTAATAGCTCGCAAATCGCTTCTGACATCAAAGGGGAAGAAAAATCATGGATAATATCCAATTCGCCGGATGCCAACGCACGATCAAGCAGACGCTCGGCTTGTTGTTGAATCCAGGACTGAAGCACGGCGATCTTGTTACGAGAAAAGAACGGCCGTAATACCTCGCGCAGCCGCGTGTGGACAGGCGGGTGGGTGACAATGATCCAATGACGCCTTAAGTGCTCGCTTTCTTGCCGAAGCCGCAGAAAGGCTTCCGGGAACATACCCGCCTGGACTTGCACTCGATGTCGATTTTCGACTATCTCCCGCGCTGTGTCTGTGTCATTCCGAGGATCAATACGGTCATCGTTGAGAAGCGTGATCATGTCGGCATAGCGCGTTAAAAGCCAATCCTGCTTCGCTTGCCGATAGTGGATGGGATCCTGGATACGGAGCCGATGATAGACCGGGTAGGGATTGGCGCGGAAGGCCGAGCTTCTGGGATCGAATTGCATTGTTTCCTGATTACTTTATTCCGAATGCATTCCGCATAAGAACCAAATAATGACACTAGAAGGGTATATCAGTCGGTAAGTATCGATAAATCGGTGGTGGTAAATTTTTAAATGATAAAGTGGTTGATAGTCCAACTCCGCCGAGCCGCATAGTGGCCTGACCTATCCTCTACCAGTTAAAGATTTACCACTACCGATAAATCTTCTACAATTGCGTCACACAATTGAGGGAGCGCATCCAACCTATCGCTGCAAATCACACGTCGCGTCGGCACCTCCATTGCCACCCGACTTAAGCCGGCAAACTCCCGCGCTTGTTTGTCGGAAGCTAACTGTAGATGGTCGGTTGCGATTGTTCGATGCGTCATCAATGCCACGGTGGCCATGGCCGGGCGCATGTGTTCGATTGCTGGTGCCGACAATCCGATTTTCCGTTCTCCCAAGACGTATAGCGCCCCCAACGCCAGGGGTTGGCGGTGAAACCGCCACGCGGTTCCATCGCTGCTATCGGTCAAATCCACAAAACGCTTCTTCGAGAAACTGAAAACCTGTGCCAAACCCTTCTCCGAACCATACAGGGCCTGAATGGCCTCCGGCCACAACCGCAGTCGCGGATAACCGGGTAATACCTGCCATTCTCGATCGCAATGGTTAAGCGCGACCCGGTCGTCAGAGAGAATGGCGTACCCCCGCCTCGCGAGAGCCGCCGCCAGTGTTGATTTACCCGCGCCCGAACTACCTAAAACCGCAATGGCGAATCCACCGATCGCTACCGCACAGGCATGGAGGCAAAGAACGCCCCGTAATCGAAGAACAAAGCCCAAAACCGGCCCTAACAAGAGGGCCATTACTTCTTCGATAACCGAAAGCGTCCAAGTGGCCGATACTTGAGTGCCCTCGGAATCGATTGTAAAATCAAGTCGCCCGTCACCGCAAAACCACATGTGAAAATAGGTGCCATCTGCTTTGGATAACACCCTCATACCAGACGAAAGTTGCCTAACGTCCGCCGATGGTGGTTGGATTTCCCCCTCCAGCATTAACTCCACCTGAGTATCAGGGGATACATCGGCACCGGTAGGGGGCAGGCCGGGTAACGGCCAATTTGACCGCAGTGTTAACCCGTAAACAGTATAATAGTATCCGCTATCCATTCATTAGCGAGCTTCAGCCCCCTACGGACAAACCCTGCGGTTTTCGTTTTCGAGATCAGGCTCCAGGGGTGAGCGGTTCTCAAGCATTGCGATCGACCCCTCTAACTTGCCTGGAACGAAAGGTACATCGGTCCGTTCCTCCCAGGAAGAAAAGGGCCAGGAAGAAAAAGCTTCACTCCCATATATCAAGCACTCCCCCGCTTCCTTCCTCCATAAAGGCCCACGTTTTTAATCACGACACATAGGCAGCGGGGGCAGGAGCGCCATCGTGGGCAGCCTCCCTAAACAGGGTCTCCGTCAATTCGCTGACCTGACCAAGTTTCCGTAGTCGAGGCGGACAATACGGACGTTTACTTGTAGCATCGATCGCTTTGGACACCGTCGGTTGGGTTGCATCTTTCTCAGACATGGTCATCTTCCCTCGATTAAGGTCTCGATAAGCTTGGATTGGGAGAAGAGTAAGAAGCTGTTTGGTTAAAACGGACCCTAGTACGTAGTTTCGCTCGATATTGCTAGTCCACGTACTGGAGCGTGTGAACCAAGCGTGTGAGCCAGCAGGTACTATGAACTTGCAACATCGGTCGAAACTAGGTACTAGGGGGTGTTCTCAATTAACCAGACAGCTTCTAATTTCAGGTTACCTTACAAACTTCGGTTTGATGTGGACCTAACCCTGTTTGTCATTTTCGAGATTCAGCCAATAGGCCAACACCAAAGCCAGGTAGATCTGCCGATAAGTGATCGATGTAAAGTCTTTGGCTCGCAGCCTTTGCAGCACGCACTCACCATCAACGTAAGGGGCAATGGCTGGGATGGTCAACAGTTCTTCCATCCAGGGCTGAACCCCACGCTGACGCATCAAGCTGTAATGGGGATTACTCCGCAATACCCTTTTGGGGCGTAACCGTACAGTCTTGGGTAGTATGCCTTTCATGGCCTCGCGCAACAAGAACTTTCGTTCCAACCACGGGATCGGTGGTATGGATTGTAGGTATGACACCAAGCGCACGTCAAAAAACGGATAACGCGTTTTAGTGGGAGGACCGGCGAATCCCGGAGCAGCAGTGGCAAATATATGGGACCACAAGGGAGCAGCCAACATGCCGTAGTGGCTTCTCATCGGCGGGAATTTTACTGCGGCCATAAACTCTCGGTAGCGTGCCTTCAAACCTATCCGTTCCACATAGTCCGGCTTAATCCAATCCGGAAGATCAAAGGGATCCCGCCACTCTCGCAGCCAGCCTCTCATTTGGGTACGCAACCCGAAACCCGGTGGACGGTGAAAAGCGCGGATATATTCCAATGTATCTCGTGCCAAACGCGAAAGCTGGTTGCGTCGTAGCAGACTGATCCAGTGCGACCAGGGAAGGGTAAGCGCCGGATCGCCACCCATTCCGGACAATAGCACCCGGCTGTATCCAGCCACGCGGCGCATAATTTCCAGCTCAGCCGAATGGCTCGAGAACGCCAAGGGTTCGGGAAAGGGATATTCCGGGCGTTTCTCGGGGGCCTGCCGAACATAATCTTCCGCCGCGAGATATTCGATTGAGAAACCTGCCTTCTCGGCCACCTGCGCGGCATAGTCGCCTTCGTCGTCAAAAATAAGCGCGTTGAAGATAATCGTATACGCCCGAAAATCAACCGATGAATCGGTCGCCGTCATTAACCGATACGCAGTGGCGGCAACACTGGTCGAGTCCATGCCCCCGCTCAGATAAGTACCGACGCGGTCGGTTCGCAGCCGGTCTGTGATGGCCCGTTCAAACAGCTCTCGAAACCGCTCGATATACTCTTCCCGACGGCTGTAACGCACATACTCCTGCGCAACTTCCGGCAATTGCCAATAACGCTGGACGCGCAGCTTGCCATCCGACCAAATCAAGGTGTGAGCAGGGGGTAGCTTTCGAATATCGGCAAACACGGTCGTTGTGAAGTCGAGATTCATACTAGCCAGCAGAAAATCGCCGATAGCCCGCTCATTGAGATGGTCGGAGACTTGCGGGTGCAACCGTAAGCAATTGATGTGGTTGCCGAGAATCAGGGCGTTTTTCGTTTTCGCATAGTAAAAAGGCACAATTCCAAAGTGATCCCGGGCACAGAACAAGCGTTGCGAACGGCTATCCCAGATCGCAAAGGCAAAATCCCCGCTCACCCGTTCCACACAGTCCGCCTCCCAAACTCGGTAAGCGTGCAACATGAGATCAACATCAGGCACCTCCTTGTCAAACCGGCATCCGGAAGCACGCAATCGATCAATCAATTCGTCTCGCCGGTCCAGGCGAATATCCCCTGTAATCCAAACCTCTCCGTCCAAACTGTGGGGTTGGCGTTCTGTTTCCGATTCCCAAGTCGTGCGCAATAGGGCGTGACCAAAACCGATATGGGCGTTACCCCAGGTCTCCTGGGCATCGGGGCCCTGGGGTAACATCAAGTCGGTCATTCTATGCAACAAATCGAAATCGATCGGTTGACCGTCGCCATTTAGAATGCCGATAAAACCGCTCATCGTTGTCAGGGTATCACTGTGATCAGCTTGGCTTCACGCAATTCATCAATCAGCACATGCATGTCCTTCCGGAGCCTGGCCTCATCCACATCGTATTCCGTCAACAACTGCTTCATAGCAGCCTCCGGATTACCGTTTTCGGCGAATAGTTGCCACAGACGCATGCCCACTTCATCCAGACTGTAATACAACTCGTTTTCCAGGTCCAGGAGCACGGTTTCGTCACCTAGCTCCTGAAAAAGGAGCTTGGACGAAATGGTGATTTCTTTAGGTAAAGGTGTCATAATGCACATCCTTCCGCTGTCGTTGCAGAAACTCGGGAAATCTTGGCAGGCGAGTAACCATATCAGCCCCTGACGAACTTCGGCTCGCTGCGAGCACAACCCTTTGATTTCTGGTTTTCGAGACCAGGATCCAGAGGGGGAGGGATTGAATGATCGATGGTAGTTTATCACTAAATGGTAGCATAGTCACTAGTTGGCAATAACTCCGTATTATAGCGGTACAGGAAGAGTTTTGAACAGATCTCATGCATAATGATACATTTGGAAAAAGAGAGCGTCTTACGCACAAGGTATTATTCCAGCGCCTAACATGGGCCTTTCTCCCGTTTCTTTGCCAACAGGGTAATGCTGCTTATTCGGAATAACAGCTTGATACGCTTCCCAATAATCGGTGAAAACCATGGCTTTTTTATACGCGGGCGGTATGCGTTCCCAGAGGATGACGAAGCTTGCTAGACTTAATGTAAATACTCAACAGAAAAAGCCTCAGTGCAACGATTACTGGTCTCCTTGATCCCCCAGAATATTCTGAAGGGTTCTTCTTTAATTGACGAAAAACATCTATAGCACCGCCTCTTGTGTTTTGAATACACAATTCAATTTCGTAACGTGCCCGTGATTTGAAAAATAACGTAACTTCCGGAACTGACGCTACTAGCTTTTTTATTATCCGCCTGCTATATTTGGTAACAGGCTTGTCTTTTACCAGCCACCACATGGCAGTTGATGATAGAGGTAAATATACCATCAATCCTAACGTTTCATTAATCGGTGTGGAGCGTAACTTCTTATAATTTTTCCAGTAAGCATCATCGGTAGCATTACCACGAATCAGCTTTTCAGATAGGGCCCGCTCGTAAAGTGATGTCCCCGGATAAAAGGTTAGCGAAAACAAAGTTACTGAAAAAGGTCTTGGTAAAGACGCCACCAATTTAAAGGTATCAACTTGATCTTGTTTCGACTCCCACGGATTGTCAAGTATTATATAATACAGCACCCAACGGAGTTGCCCTTGGTTTATGAAATGATTGATAAGATGGGCCGTCTTAAGCACGCTTGCGTTGCTTTCCCATGTTCGGCCATAAAGCTTGCGAATGCGTTCACTCCCCGTTTGGATACCAACTCTTAGCTCGATGAGACCTGCATCGCACAAGAGCTGAAGTTTTTCCTCGGTCACACTCGGGGAGTCTGCCCCGTGGATTTTAAATGGTAATCCTATGTGTTTCTTGTATTCCCGTACAAAATAACGAATATCGTCCCTCTTCAGTGCCATAAAGCAATCGTCCGGAATTACTATATGAGAAAAGGCAAACTGATTTTTTGCCCATATCAATTCGCGAATTACATTGTCAAGATTGCGTGCCCTGAAACGCCTGATCTTGGCATCCTTGCAAAGCGCCGAATATCTATCGTTGACACAATACGTGCATTTATAAGGGCAACCTCTGGTTGGAGAAAAATTATACTCCCCGGCTAAGAACCATTTATAAGTTCGGAGACTATTAATACGAGTGATTCCATGTGAGTCTACAATATAATGACTACCGTCAAACGCATAGTCCGGTGAGGGAATGTGGGATATATCCGTTTGCGCTATATATGTCACTGGCAATTGGTTAGGTAACCTTAAGCCTGGAATATTGTCATAAGTCCGATTCTCCCGCAGCCGATTCGCTAAATCGACCACTAAATCTTCTCCTTCGCCCATGCAGACCATATCAGCGTATTCTAAGCATTCGTCAGGCGATACAGTGGCGTGAACACCTCCCCATATAATAGGGATATTAATACGTGACTTGATTTGTATCGTTATCTCCTTGGCCCGATGATACGTTGGGGTTACTACTGATATTCCAATATAGAGGCTTCCTGTAACGAGTTTAGCAATTTCATTATGAATATGGTCGGGAAATATTTGCACCTTCCCCATAGCTGCTTCGCGAGAAACATAACCATTCGCAAAAACGACCACTGTTTGATAACCCGCTCGTTTGAGTACCGCTGAGAGAAATCGTACTCCAAGTGATGGACCATATTGGTCAACAGTTATTAATGTGATCTTTGGTTTTTGGGTCATCAGGTTGTCCTTTTAACTGCTTTAATTCCTTGCAGAAACTCGGGAAATCTTGGAGAGCTGCAGGCGAGTAACTATTCAGTCCCTGACGAACTTCGGCTCCCTGCGAGCACAACCCTTTGATTTCTGGTTTTCGAGACCAGGATCCAGAGGGGGAGGGATTGCATGGTCACACAGGTAGGACAATTTCTTAAGGGCATCTTGAAAAATAGGCGTTTTCACCGATCAAGCGACTCTAACCCATTGATTATAGAAGCGTGCTGTTGACGAGAATCGTATTTTTCAAGGTGCCCTTAAGATGCCTCGTAGGTGACCTAAGAATTGCGGTAACTATTCAGGTACAAGATATTGTGTTTGGCGGCCTACAAAGCACAAAATGTTGTGTTTTCATCGCGTGGAAACGCACGAAAACACCGCATTTTCCACCCATCATCGCACTTAGAAAAGTGTAAGCCTTTGTTTTATATATGAATGGGGTACCTGAATAGTAACGAATTACGTCCTCAGAGCAGAACCACCGATCCGTCAGCCTTCATTTTATTGGTGCCCAGGGACAGAATCGAACTGCCGACACGGGGATTTTCAGTCCCCTGCTCTACCGACTGAGCTACCTGGGCTGAGGGTAAGCGCCCTTCACGCTGCCGCTATCGGAGCTACCGCAAAGGGAGAGGGCCTAATTAAAGCGGGAATGATGAGAAGGCGTCAAGTATGAACTGCTCCGATATCAACCCAAGGCGGCAATGCCGCCTCTCGATGTTGGGAGGGGCCATGCCAGGGGGATACATGGTAGTGTTGTAACTTTAGTTTTTAGGGTTCAAATAGATATTATAAATCAATACCTTATATGATCGAAACAACAGATATTATAACACCACCCCGGCGGGAAGCATCCGAGCTGCTGGGCCAGTTTCACGAAGAAGCCGTCCGCGTCATAGCCCTTGATGTAGAAGGCGTACTTATCCGGCTGGAGCAGACGTTCGCGCACCTGTGAGGAAGGTTCGTTGTCCTGGTAGGTGATCCGTTGTCGAACTGGGGTACGGCAGCCAAGTAGTCGAAAACCGGGTCGTTCTCCCCGCTGTAGCCCACCACGATCCACATACGGCCCCGCCCGGCATCTTCGAACACCGGCTTCAGGTGCTTGGCGTGGTCCTCTATCTCCTCATCCGTGTGCAGGAGGCGAAACCCGGAGCGCTGCCCATGGAGATGGAACACGGCCTGGTCGGGGATGTCGGCGGGCTTGAAGAGCTGGGAGGCGGCAAAGTCGTAGACCGCCGGAAATTCCCCCACCAGCGCGCAGGCCTGGACCACCAGGGGATCGAAGTTGACGGTAAGGACCCGATCGACGAAGCCGTGCTGCATGAGCTGGGCGATGGCGATGTGGGCCCAGTTGATCTTGGCCTGGTCCACGAACTCGGCAATCAGATCCCGCCGCGCGCTCGGCGGAAGCTCTGCCATGCAGTGGGGATAGGTCTTGTGCGTCGCCCGTCCATAGGCCGGCGGATTGCGCGCCTTGATCTCCTCCACGAAGTCGGCGGCGGTGGGGATGCCCGCTGCGACCGAGCAGCCCGCGCCGATGAGCAGGGTGCATTTCTTGTCTTGGTTGACGGCGTTTTTAAGCGTCCAAACCAGATCGTCCAGCTTTCTTTCTTTTTTCATGTCGGCCCTCGAAGACCTCGCTGATCGCACTCTTGAAGTGCGCCGTCTTAAGCAGTGCGGTTTGATCGGACCCCAACCCGTAGGATGCGGTGAGCGCCTACCTGTATCCAGGGACCTGTCTGTTCGCCTATCTGCCGCAGGCAGGTCCCGGGGACGGGACAAGCAGACAGCGAACCGCATCGATGGATGGTGGCGTGTTCCACACCAGGTTGGGTATGGCACGATCCAACGATGCGGTTCGCGGCCTACCCGCCCCGTCCCTGGGGCGGGGCAGGCGCTCACCGTATCCTACGAGCTCGGGATGACACTGGGCTGCGGCCATTTCACAGAATAGTAGGTCGGATTAGGCGCGTGCTTCGGTGTTTGGTCGAGTCCCAGGATTTGGGCGCACCGTAACCCGACACACAATGCCGCGGGCCAGTCTCGGATGTTGGGTTACGGCGCGTTCAACCTCGGTTGCCCAGGCTCGCATCGCCAGACGCGCCTAACCCGACCTACGAGCTGCGTGGGAACGAGAGCAGGAAGAAAACCCTCATGACCCATTGGCAAGAGCAGCCGGAATGAAGACCACCCAGGCGGGATGCGGTCGTCCCTGACCTTTCCCGCCCTACGTGGGCTACAGGCTTTCCCCTGGCTACAACGCCTGGGCCTGGGACGGATGCGTCGCCCAATCCAAAGCGGCGGCGGGCAAGTGCCGTGGGAAAATCGATCCGGTTGCTTCAAAAGGCTTCCATTTTATCGACTAAGCGGGTAGGTTGCCGGGGGTGAAAATTGTTTTCGCCAGTATCAAACTGAGCAAGCAGCTCAACCAGCGGCGCGAGATGGTGAGGGCCTGTGGCGAAAGGCGCAGTAAGCGGTTGCGGGTCGTGGTGGCAACACTGCAGGCCGCGCCGAACCTCAGTGTGCTGGCCCCACCGTACAGCCCGCCACATCGCTGCCACGAGCTGACCGGTGACCGCAAAGGTGCCTTGAGCATCGACCTGGATGGCCCCTACCGTCTGATCGTTCAACCCGTGAACGATCCGCTACCGCAGCGCCCGGAGGGCGGGCTGGATTGGAGCGCGGTGACGGCCGTCAAGATA